>JBKPQP010000135.1:0-9924 GCA_046734155.1 Actinomycetota bacterium
CGAACCCGCCGCAGATCGCCTCGATCAACGCGCATTACGACCACTTCCGCGCGCTGCCCGCCAACGAGAACGCCGCCCAGCGCGAATCGATTCTTTTTACATCGGCCGACGTGGCCGGCGGCTCGACGAACGGGCGCGTCATCTTCACGATGGGGTGCCATTCGGCGCTCCCGGTTTCCGACTTCGTCGCCGGCGATCCCCTCAAGGCGGACTGGTCGCAGGCGTACGCCCGAGGCGGTGCCATCGTCTACATGGGCAACACCGGCTACGGGCTCGGCGATACCGCCGCCATCCTGTACTCGGAGAAGCTGAACGTGCTCTTCGCCGACAGGCTCGACGGCTCGATGACCGTCGGCCAGGCGCTTGCCTTCGCGAAGCAGGAGTACGCAGCGACGCCGACCCAGAGCGGCTACCACTCGAAGGTGGTCGACGAGGCGACGATGATGGGCCTCCCGATGTACCGCGTTGGCAGCGGAACTCCTCCGGCCCCGCCTCTGCCGGCGGTGCCGACGACCGATTCGGCGACGGGGCTCCCCAGTACGTCGTTCAGCATCACCCCGAGCTTCACCAGGGTCGACACCGTAAACGGCAGCTACTACGTCTCGGACGACTCGTTCGCAGAGAACCGCCGCCCGATCGAGCCCACGGCGAAGCTCGACATCACCCAGCCGGACCTCGTCGCGCACGGCGCCCTGATCACCGGCCTCACATCCGTGGACGAGACCCCGTTCAACGCAGCCTTCAGCCGGGTCGTCGAGGACCTCTCGGCGTTCAGCCCCGAGCTCGTCGGCGATGCCATCTTCCCGACGAAACTCCAGTGGATCGGGACGGTCGCGACGCCGATCGGTACCCGCCAGCGGCTGGGGCTCTTCACCGGACAGTTCCGGAGCGACGGGGTCCCCGAAGCGCAGGGCATCGGCACACAACGGCGATTCACGTCGCTGTCGGGCACGGTCTTTTACACACCTCCCAGCGTCACTGATTTCAGTCCGCCGAGCTTCGGACCGGTGACGGTGTCGCAGGTCGGCGGCAACGTCGCCTTCGACGTCGACGTCACCGACAACGGCGGCGCGGCCAATGTGAAGCGCGTGCTCACGCTCTACAAGGACGCGACTGGAATCTGGAGGAGTATCGAGATGTCGCGGAACGGGTCGCGGTGGAGCGGGGCCGGCCCACTCGCCGGGCCCAACGTCGAATGGTTCATCCAGGCAGTCGACGGAGCGGGCAACACGTCGGTGACGAGCAACAAGGCAGCCGGGAAGTCCGTCACCGTAGAGCCGCCGACGGGCACGATCCAGGCGCAGCCGAGCGGCCCGCAGACGAACGGCTGGTTCACAGACAGCGTGTCCGTGTCGCTCAGCGGAGCCCCCGGGATCACCTACAGCCTCGACGGGGCCCCGTTCACCCCGGGCACGTCGCTCGTCATCAGCGGAACGGGCGTCCACACGCTCGACTTCCAGGGCACCGACGGCTCCCATGGATCGCTGGACGTGCCGATCGACGTCTCCCCGCCGACGGTGGAGGTAAACGCGACGTACCACATCGGAGAGGTGGCCTTCGTGATCTGTGCCGACGCCGGGTCAGGGATCGCCGTCTGCACCCCCCAGAGCCCCCTCGACACGAGCACGACCGGCACGAAGACGGTGACCGTGCACGCGGAGGACCGCGCCGGGCACGTGTTCGACGCCACCCTCACCTACACGGTGACGGGCTTTGCCTTCACCGGGTTCGCCCCGCCGATCGCGAACTTGCCGGTCATGAATGACGCCAACGGGGGCTCGGCCATTCCGGTGAAGTTCAGCCTCGCCGGTTTCCACGGTCTCGACGTCCTCGCCGACGGCTTTCCCAAGTCGCAGCCCATCGACTGCAACACGGGCGCGCCGACCGGGGCCGCGACGCCGACGAGGAGCCTTGGCTTCACGTACGACCCCATGGCCGATCAGTACAACTACACGTGGGACACGGACGTTGCCTGGAACGGCACGTGCCGCCAGCTGATCGTACGGCTGGACGACGGAACCGAGAAGCGGGCCAACTTCCGGTTCCACTAGACGCAGCTGCAGTAGCTCGCCAGCGTCGTAACTGAGCCGACGAGCATTCGACCGCGCAGGAAGACGACGCCCGTTCGACAGGTGCAAAAAGCGGCCGGACGACCTGGACGCCTCGTTCGAGTCAATGATCTACCTTGTGAGCGCCTGGGTGAATAGCGCCGACGAACGCTTCAAGCGCAGCCTCACACGCCATGTCGTTGGCGTCCTGGCGAGCGCTGCTGCGGTTGCGCTCGTCACAGTGGCGATCTTCGCCCTCGACTCGTTCGCGCCCGTCCTCAGCCTCGGCGTGCTCTACGTCTTCGCGGTTCTGCCGGTCGCAGTCCTGTTCGGGCTCGTGTACGCGCTGCTCGTTTCGGTCGCGAGCATGCTCGCGTTCAACTGGTTCTTCCTCGAGCCGACGCACACGTTCGAGCTCCGCGACGGTGAGAACTGGATCGCGCTCGCGGTCTATCTCGTGACGGCGCTCGTCGTCAGTGTGCTCGCGAGGCGGTCCCGCGAACGCGAGACCGAGGCGCGGCGACGCGCCCACGAGGCGTCTCTCCTGGCCGGCGTCGCGGGCTCGCTTCTCGAGAGCGAACACGTGCAGAACGAGCTCCGGGGAATCTCGGACCGCGTCGCCGAGACGCTCAGCGTCGAGCGCGCTCGCATCGAGCTCGACTCGGTCCGCCGGCCGGAGCCGGGTGAGTCGGCGCTCGACCTCCGCGCGGGTGAGCGCAACGTCGGGCGCATGTTCGTCGAGCCGGAGCCCGATCCCGAGCTCGCGCAGCGCATCTCCACCTCGCTCGCCTCGCTGCTGGCGGTCGCGCTCGATCGCGAGCGGCTCGGCAGGCGCGCCGTGGAGGCTGAGGCGCTTCGCCGGAGCGATGCGATCAAGACGGCGATCCTTCGCGCCGTTAGCCATGATTTGCGCTCACCGCTGACCGCGATCCGCGCCGCAACCGACGGGCTCGAGAGCACGGCCCTGGAGCTGAGCGAGGCCGACCGCGCCGACCTCCTCGCCACGATCGAGACCGAGACGAAACGGCTCGATCACCTCGTCGCTAATCTGCTCGACCTGTCGCGGCTCGAGCTCGGAGTTGCCGAGCCGAAGCCGGAGCTGTGGACGGTGGAGAGCCTCGTCGGCCAGGCGCTGAACGAGCTCGGAGCGCGTGCCGAACGGGTCGACGTCCAGCTCGCGCCGGACCTGCGACCGATCGAGGTCGACGGCGTCCAGATCGAGCGCGTGCTCGTGAACCTGATCGACAACGCGCTCAAGTTCTCCCCGGATGCGCCCGTCGAGCTCGTCGGCGAGCAGCGCAACGGCGAAGCGGTGGTGCGCGTCGTCGACCACGGGCCCGGCCTGGATGACGGAGAGCTCGAGCGCGTCTTCGAACCGTTCGAACAGGGACGCGTCCCGAGTCGAGGGAGTGGTCTCGGGCTCGCGATCGCGAAGGGCTTCGCTCAGGCGAATGGCGCACGGCTCGAGGCCGAGTCATCGCAGAACGGCGGAGCGAGCTTCGTCCTCTCGCTCCCGTCGAGCCGGTGAGCGGGCGCATCCTGGTCGTCGACGACGAGCCGCAGATCCTGCACGCGTTGGAGACGACGCTTCGCGGCGCCGGCTATGAGATCGAGACGGCCGAGACCGGAGAGGACGCGCTGACGAAGGCGAAGGTGCATCCGCCGGACGGCGTGATCCTCGACCTCGTGCTCCCAGGCATCAGCGGCGTCGAGGTCTGTCGCGAGCTTCGCGGGTGGAGCGACGCCGCAGTGCTCGTCCTCTCGGTCGTCGGAGACGAGGCCGAAAAGGTCGCCGCGCTCGATGCCGGCGCCGATGACTACGTGACGAAGCCGTTCGGAATGGACGAGCTACTCGCGCGCCTCCGCGCGGCACTGCGCCGCGCCCAGCCCGAGACCGCGCCGGTGCTCCAGGTCGGCGACCTCGAGATCGACCTCGAGAACCAGGCCGTGCGCAACAACGGCTCCCTGCTCCAGCTGACACCGCACGAGTTCCGCCTGCTCAGGCTGTTCGCGCTCAACGAGGGCAAGCTCCTCACGCACCGGAAGATCCTGCGCGAGGTCTGGGGAGCCGCCTACCAGACCGAATCGCACTATCTCCACGTCTACGTTTCGCAGCTCAGGCGCAAGATCGAGCCAGATCCGGCGCGACCGCGATACCTGCTGACAGAGACGGGCGTCGGGTACCGCTTCGTGGCTCCCCAATCTTGAGTCCGTACTGAGGCGGCCCGGCCTAGCTTGGGGTCGTGGCCACACACGCCTTCAAGCGAACCCTCATCGGCCGGCCCCGCGCCAGCGGCGAGATGCACGAGACCCTTCTCTCCAAGCGCCTCGCGCTCCCGATCTTCGCGTCCGACCCGCTTTCGTCGGTTGCCTATGCGACCGAAGCCGCGCTCGTCGTTCTGATCACCGCGTCCGCCACCGCCGGTCACTACGTGCTGCCCGTGTCGATCGCGATCGCGGCCGTGATGGGGGTCGTCGTCCTCTCGTACGTCCAGACCGTCCAGGCCTACCAGACGAGCGGCGGCGCGTACGTCGTGGCGCGCGAGAACCTCGGGACGATGCCAAGCCTCGTCGCCGCCGCAGCCCTTCTCGTCGACTACATCCTGACCGTGGCCGTCTCGGTCGCCGCGGGCGTGCTGGCGCTCACGTCTGCCGCCCCTTCGCTCCGCGGGCACGAGGTCACTCTTTGCCTCGCTTTCATCGTCCTGCTGACGCTCGCCAACCTCCGGGGCGTCCGAGAGTCGGGAGCCCTGTTCGCGCTCCCGACGTACGCGTTCGTGGCTTCGATGTTCCTGCTCGTCGGCACCGGAGTCGGCAAATGCGCCACCGGTGAGTGTCCGACCGTACAGGCGCCGCACCCGATCCCCGCGGGAGCCGGCGCCGTCGGCATCTTCGTGCTGCTTCAGGCCTTCGCTTCGGGCGCGTCCGCCCTGACCGGCGTCGAGGCGATCTCGAACGGCGTCAACGCATTTCGCCCCCCGGCGGGCCGGAACGCCGCGAAGACGCTGATCGCCATGGGCCTGATCGCGATCACGCTCTTCGTCGGCGTCTCGTGGCTCGCGGTGCACATGCATGCGACGCCCAGCTCGAGCGTCTCCGTCGTCTCCGAGATCGCGCGCGCAACCTTCCCGGCCGGGTCGGCGACGTCGTTCATGTACTACGCCGTCCAGGCGTTCACGTTCGCGATCCTCGTGCTCGCCGCGAACACCTCGTACCAGGGCTTTCCGCGCCTCGCCGCGGTCCTCGCGCGCGACCGGTTCTTCCCGCGCCAGTTCGTCAACCTCGGCGATCGGCTCGTCTACTCGAACGGGATCGTCGTCCTCGCCGGGATCGCCTCACTGCTGATCTGGGCGTTCCACGCCAACGTGATCTCGCTGATCCACCTGTACGTGATCGGCGTCTTCACAGCGTTCACGCTCTCGCAGGCGGGGATGGTCCGCTACTGGCAGCGCCACAAGGAAGGCCATTGGCGGAAAAGCGCCGCCATCAACGGCTTCGGCGCGTTCGCGACGGGCATCGTCACGCTGCTCGTCATCCAGGCGAAGTTCACGTCCGGCGCATGGATGGTCGTGATCGCGATCCCCGTCTTGATCGGCGTCTTCCTCGTCGTGAATCGGCACTACCGAATCGTCAGCCGGCGCCTCAAGTCCGGGACCGCGGCCGTCAAGGCTTCGCCGGAACCGACCAACAATGTCGTCCTCTACGTGGGCGGGCTCGACCCCGCGACGAAGCTCGGCGCCTGGTACGCGCACGAGATCGCGGGCCAGCGCTACCACCCCGTCTGGGTCGCCGACGGCCGCTCGAGGCCGGATCCGCGCGGGCGCTGGTGGGAGTTCACAGGCGGTGGGACCCGGATCGAGCCGCTGGAGGGAATCGGCCACGTTGAGGATGCCGTGCTCGACTACGTGTGGTCGCTTCCGCGCGGGGAGTCGAACTTCCTGACGGTGATCGTTCCCGAGGAGTTCGAGCACCCGTCGCTGCTCACGGCCGTCCTCCGCCGGCACACGACGTTCTCTCTCAAGATGCGCCTGCTCAACGAGCCGGGCATCGTGGTTGCGAACGTGCCCGTGGTCGAGGGCAACGGAGCCGAGCCGGGCCCGAAGCGCGCGGTCGCACGCGTCCTCGTCTCGGAGGTCCACGCATCGTCGCTCCGAGCAGTCAACTACGCCCGGACGCTCAAGCTCCCGGACACGAAGGCCGTGTTCTTCGCCTTCGACGCCGACGAGGCGAAGCGGGTCGAGCGCGACTGGCACCGCGAGGCGATCGGCCTACCGCTCGAGATCCTCGAAGCGCCGTTCCGCGACCTCGGCGACCCGCTGCGCGCCTATCTCCGCAAGCTAACGGCCGACCCCGACACGGCCGTTTCGGTCGTCATGCCGGAGCTCGTCTTCAACGGTGCACGCAAGCTGCTCCACAACCAGCGGGCGTTGTACATCAAGCGGCTCCTGCTGTTCGAGCCGCGCGTATTCCTGTCCAGCGTCCCCTACCACCTGCCATGAAGATTCTGGTCGGATACGACGGGTCGGACGCCTCGCGCAGGGCGCTCGTCCACGCGGCCGAGCTGGTGGGACGCGGAGGCAACCTGGACGTGATCAACGTGATCGGCTCCCAGCCGGTCAGCGCCCGTGTGGGCTCGCTCGTCGACGGAGAGAAGAAGCACCAGCAGAAGGTGCTCCACGAGGCAAAGGCCTTGCTCGACGAGTGGGAGGTGCGCATGACGCCCGTCCGGGCGATCGGCGACCCGACGAGCGAGATCCGTTCAGCGGCGGAGGAAACCGGGGCCGGCGTGATAGTCGTCGGGCGCGGGAGCGGGCTACGCCGACTGCTCGACGGCTCCGTCAGCGCCCGGCTCGTGCGCCGGGCGCCGTGCGACGTTCTGGTCGTGCACTGAGTCGGTAGCGTCACGCGCGTGGAAGCCTCCGCGCGCGTAGAGCGGGTCACACCGCTCGAGCTTTTCTTCGACCTCGTCTTCGTCTTCGCGATCACCCAGGTCACGACCCTGCTCTCGAGGGATCCGACCTGGCGCGGGCTGCTGCAGGGCTTGATCGTGCTCGCGGCCCTCTGGTGGGCGTGGGCCGCCTACGCATGGCTGACGAACACGCTCAATCCCGAGGAAGGCGCGGTCCGGATTGCGATGTTCGTCGTCATGGGCGCGATGCTCGTCTGCGCGCTCGCGGTCCCCGAGGCCTTTGGCGACCACGGCGTCATCTTCGGCGTCGCCTACCTCGTCGTCCGCTCGATGCACATCGCCCTGTACTCGCTCGCCGCCCGCGGCGACCCCGACCTGCTCGGCGCTGTGCTCCGCATGACGCCGTCCTCGACGATCAGCGGCTTCCTGATCCTCGGCGCTGGGTTCCTCGAAGGCAAGGAGCGCACGACGTTCTGGATCCTCGCCCTGGCGATCGACTACCTCGGAGTGCTCGTCGGCCGGGGACAAGGCTGGCGTCTCTCGCCCGGCCACTTCGTCGAGCGGCACGGCCTGGTCGTGATCATCGCGATCGGCGAGTCAATCGTCGCTCTCGGCGTGAGCGCGTCCGGAACACCGCTGACGGCTGGAGTGATCACGACAGCGCTCGTGGGCATGACGATCGCGACCGCGCTCTGGTGGACCTACTTCGACTGGGTCGCGATCGTCCTCGAGCACCAGTTGCGCCAGGCCACTGGCACTGCGCAGACGACGCTCGCACGTGACGCCTTCAGCTACCTGCACTTCATGATGGTCGCGGGGATCGTGCTCTTCGCGATGAGCCTGAAGAAGGCGCTCGCGCACTACGACGCGCATCTGGCCGTGGTGCCGGCGACAGCCCTTTGCGCCGGCCTCGGCGCGTACCTCCTTGCACACGTCCTCCTGCGCTACCGGATCTCGGGGACGATCGGCCACGGCCGCCCCGTAGCGTTCGCCGCCCTGATGGTGCTCTGGCCGTTCGCTGACGACATGCCTGCACTCGCCGCGCTGTCACTCGCCGCAGCAATCTTCGTCCTCCTGATCGCGTACGAGGCGCTCCGCTACCGGGAGCCGCGCGCGTTCATCCGGCACGGCGGCGTGCCGACGCCGGAGACGATGCGCGCGCAGCGCGTGCGGGCGGGTTGACGGCCAGCTCCTCGTCGATCGCCTGCCGCAGCTCGATCAGGCTCTCGCGGAGCGCAGCAGTCTTCCTGCCCCCGAGCCGCTTCTCGACCGCCTCGGCGTAGCCGCGGAACCGCGGACGTGCCTTGCTCAGAAGGCTGCGACCGGTCGGCGTCAGCCGAAGCAGGAACGAGCGGCCGTCCGCCGGGTTGTCGATCCGCTCGGCGTGGCCGCGCCGCTCGAGCCTTTTCGCCCGGAAGGTGACCGTCGAGAGCGGCAGATCGAGGACCTCGGCGAGCGCGGTCGGCGTCAGCGGCCCGTCCGCGCCGATCGTCACGTAGAACGGATAGTCCTCCGGCGGCAGGTCGACACCTTCGAGCGCGGCCTCGATCAGACGCTTGCGCTTTTGCTGCGTCCAGAAGACCTCGAAGAGGATGGTCGGTGGGCCGGTGGCTGGCAAGGATTTAGTGCAAGGTTGTTCTATATTTGCTACAAGATTGTAGTACATGACCAGGACGCTTCCGTTCGCGGCTCTCGTCGCCGTAGTCGTGATCGCCTCTGCGTCGGCTGCCCCGGCCCCGGTTGCGAAGGTCCAGGTCGGAGCCTCGTCGGGCCTCGTGCTCTCGGCTGGCGGCTCGATCTGGACGACCGACCTCGTCATCCCCAGGGTCGTCCGCGTCGACCCGAGCTCGAACTCGGTCACGAAGCGAATGAAGGCGGGAACGAAGCCGTTCGGACTCGCCTACGGCGCGCGAAGCCTCTGGGTCTCCGATCGCCAGGCGAACCGGCTCACGCGCCTCAATCCGAAGACCGGGAAGGTCCAGAAGCGGATCAAGATCGGCCTCAGCTCGTATGGACTGACCTTCGGAGCCGGCAGCGTCTGGGTGACGAGCGAGAGCGACAGGAGCTTGCGCCGGATCAGCCCGAAGAAGAACAAGGTGGTCGCGAAGATCCGAGCCGGAGCGCAGCCGAACGGCGTCGCCTACGCGTTCGGCGCGATCTGGGTCGCCGACCTCGCAGGCGGGCACGTGCTGAAAGTCGACGTCCGCCGGAACCGGGTCGTCTCGCGCTTCGCCGTGCCGAAGGCCGACTGGATCACGCCGTCCGCCGACGCCCTCTGGGTCTCGACAGAGGCGAACGAAGTCGTCCGGCTCGATCCCAACACGGGCGCCGTGCTCGCACGGATCCGCGTCGGCGCCAACCCGCTCGGGTCGGCATGGATCGGCGGTGACCTGTGGGTGCCGAACATCGACGACGGAACCGTCTCCGTCATCGATCCGGCGACGAGCTCGGTGCGGACGACGCTCGCGGTCGGCCAACAGCCGCTTTCGATCGCCGAGAGCGGCGGCGACGCATGGGTCTCGAGCTCGTTCGACGGCGAGCTCTGGCGCATCCACCCGTAATCGCTCAACCCCAGCACTCGAACACTGGGTACCTGCTGGCGCCGTCGATGCAATCGGCTGCGTAGAGCGCGACGCCGACGTCGCCCGTCCAGAGCGAGTAGCGGCGTGATCCGCGGCGCTCGACCTGCCCGAGTGCATGCATCGCGAACCGCCGCGCGCCCTCGAGCCACAGCTCGTCGCCGGTGCGCTCGAAGACCTTGAGGAAGGCGTGCCCGTTCCCGGCAGTTCCGTGGCAGATGCCCGAGCCCTTCTCCATCCCCGGCGGGCCCGCACGCCAAATCAACTTCGCCCCCGCGAGCAGAAGCTCCTCGTCGAGGTAGGACGAGGCGCTCGCGACGATCCCGGGCGCACCGGAGCACCACTGGAGCTTCAACGCGCCCTCGCGGGTCGGCCAGTTCACGAGCCC
>JBKPQP010000136.1:0-4944 GCA_046734155.1 Actinomycetota bacterium
CCACTCGGCCTCCTCCCAGGGAAGCCTCAACTAGTCGCGGCCGTCCAGCACGATCGTCCAGCGCTCGATCCGGATCGGCGTGAGCATCCCGTTCAGCCACCACGGGTCGGTGGCGAACAGGTCGCGCACGGCCTGCTCGGAGTCCGCCGCGATGATGTGCATCGTCTCCCGGTCGCCCTCGAGTGGGCCGCCGAGGATGATCTTGCCTTGCTCGACGAGCCCGTCCATGAAGCGCGCATGGTCGTCCCAGCCGTCCTGCTCCCGCATGTCGCGGCTCCAGTCCCAGGGCCCGCCGCGCTCGAGCCGCAGGACGTAGAGATCCATCTACTCGTCGCCGATGATCGCCTTGGCCGTCTCGAGGTCCTCGGGCTTGACGAGGATCTCCCGCGAGCCGCTCATGGCGCCGCTGCCGCCGATGCTTCCCGCGCCGGTGTCCGTCGGGCGCTGCATCGACTCGATGTTCTCGAACTTGAGGAGAGACTGGACCTGGTCGGCCTCGATCTCGTTCAGGACGACTGTCAGCGTGACGAGATCCACTAGTACGCGACTTCGTCCCAGGTCTCGAGCGCTTCCTTCAGGTCCTTGAGGAAGCGGCCGGCGAGTGCGCCGTCCACGAGCCGGTGGTCGTACGTGAGCGTGAGGTTCATGATCGGCCGGATCGCGATCACGTCCTTGCCGAAGGAGTCCTGGACGACCCACGGGCGCTTGACCAGCGCGTAGGTGCCGAGGATCCCCGCCTGCGGCTGACTGATCACCGGCGTGCCGTGGAACGTCCCGTAGCCGCCCGGGTTCGTGATCGTGAACGTGCCGCCCTGCACCTCATCGGGAGTCAGCTTCTTGTTGCGGGCGCGCTCGGCGATGTCGGTCACGGCCTGCGCCATTCCGAGCAGGTTCAGTCCTTCGGCGTGCTTGACGACCGGGACGATCAGGCCCTTGCCGTCGGTGAGCTCGACCGCGAAGCCGAGGTTGACCCAGGGCCGCGTGACGATCTGCTCGCCGCGAATCTCGCCGTTGATCCAGGGGTACTTCTTCAGCGTCTCGACGACGGCCCGGGCGACGAAGATCAGGTAGGTCGGGTTGACGCCGTAGGTCTTCTGGTACTCGGGCTTGAGCTTGTTGCGGATGTCGACGACGCGGGACATGTCGACCTCGATCGCGCTCGTGACGTGAGCGGCGGTGTCGAGCGAGCGGCGCATGTGGTCGGCGATGCCCCGGCGCATCGCGTTCATCGGCTCGAACTGCTCGCCTCCGGTCGCGGCCACCGGCTCGGGGGCGGGAGGCGGAGGAGCCTTCGGCGGAGCTTCCGCCACGGGTTCTGGAGCCGGAGCTGGGGTTGGAGTCGGCGCCGGGGCGGGCTCTGGAGCGGCCGCGGGCGCTTCCTGCGGCGGCGCGGCCGGCGGGCCGGACTCGACGAAGTTGAGGATGTCCTTCTTCGTCACTCGCCCGCCGCGGCCCGTCCCCGGGACGCTCGAGACGTCGATGCCGTGCTCGGACGCGATCCGCGCCACGACCGGCGAAACGAAGCTCTTGCCGTTCTGGTCGGCCTGGGCCGGAGCGGCCGTAGGCGCGGGCTCGGGCGCAGGAGCCGGCGTCGGCTCTGCGTCAACGGCAGGTGTCTCCGCCGGCTGCGCGACCTCCTCGGGAGCGGCAGCCGCGGGCTCGGGCTCGGCCGCAGGAGCCTCCGCGGGCGCGCCCTCCTCGCCGCCGATAATCGCCAGCTTGGTCCCGACGTCCACGGTCTCGCCCTCCTGGACGAGGATCTGCGTTACGACCCCGCTCGCAGGGCTCGGAACTTCGGTGTCCACCTTGTCCGTCGAGATCTCGAGCAGCGATTCGTCGGCCTGCACCTCTTCGCCGACCTGCTTGAGCCACTTCGTGATCGTCCCCTCCGAAACGGAGACGCCCATCTGCGGCATGACGACGTCGACGGCCTCTGTGGTGGCCATCAGTATTCGGCCAGCTCCTTCAGTCCCTTGACGACGTCCTCGACCTGCGGGATGAACGCTTTCTCGAGCGGGGGCGAGAACGGAACCGGGGTGTCGGGCGCCGCGATCCGCACGATCGGCGCGTCGAGGTTCTCGAACGCCTCCTCGGCGATGGTGGCCGCGATCTCGCCGCCAAAGCCGCCAGTCCGCGTGTCCTCGTGCAGCACGAGCACCTTCGAGGTCTTCTCGGCGCTCTCGAGCACGGCCTTCTTGTCCCACGGAATGAGCGTGCGGAGGTCGAGGATCTCGACCGACACGCCGTCGCTCTCCAGCTCCTTCGCCGCGTCGTCCGCGGTGTGCACCATCGCACCCCAGGTCACGAGCGTGACGTCGTCCCCCTCGCGGTGGACCCGCGCCTTGCCGAAGGGGACCGTGTAGCGCTCCTCGGGCACGTCAGCCTTGATCCGGCGGTACAGATGCTTGTGCTCGAAGTAGAGCACCGGGTTCGGGTCCTCGATCGCCGTGATCAGGAGCCCCTTCGCATCCTCGGGCGTTGCCGGGCAGACGACCTTGAGGCCCGCGATGTGCGCGAACGAGCTCTCGGGGTTCTGCGAGTGGAACGGGCCGCCCGAGAAGCCGCCGCCGGATGGGAGACGGACGACGATCGGGACGGGCGTGCCTGCGCGGTAGCGCTGCTTGGCCGCGATCGTGACCAGCTGGTCCCACGCGCACGAGATGAAGTCCGCGAACTGCATCTCGGCGACGGGGCGCATGCCCATGATCGCGGCGCCGGTGCAGCTGCCGACGATCGCCGTCTCCGAGAGCGGCGCGTCGATCACGCGCCAGGCGCCGAACTCCTCCTGGAAGCCGAGCGTGACCTTGAAGGCGCCGCCGTAGACGCCGACGTCCTCGCCGATCACGAACACGCGCTTGTCGCGGCGCATCTCCACGCGGAGACCGTCCGAGATCGCCTGCAGGTAGGTCATCTCAGCCATAGTGGCTCTCCTGGTGACGGTTTCGCGTCTCTCGGTCGCGAGGCGCAAGCGAGGCAAGGACGCAGGGAGCGCTCGTGGTAATCAGCACGGGCGTGACTGAGGACGCCGCATCGCGCTGCGGATCGCGGGTGAGAGACGCACTAACTGTTGCCAGGAGAGCCACTTACTTGTGGTGCGGCGTGTCGAGGTCCTCGGGCGTCGCGAACACGCCCTCCGTAAGGGACGATGGCTCCGGGAGCGGCGACTCCTCGGCGCGGTTGATCGCGTCCGTGAGCAGCTTCTTGACGCTCGCGCCGATCTCGTCCTCTTCGTCGTCCGTCAGCGCGGCGTTCTCGCGCAGCCAGCCGCGGAAGCGCTCGATCGGATCGCGCTTCGCCCACTCTTCGAACATCTCCTTCGGGACGTAGAACGCGTCGTCGTGCACCGCGTGGCCCTCCATGCGGAGCGTCATCGACTCGATCAGCGTCGGCCCGCCGCCCTCCCGCGCCTTCTCGACCGCGCGCTTGGCCTCGCGGTAGACGGCGAGAACATCGGTGCCGTCCACGACGACGCCCTCGAAGCCGTACGCCTGGGCGCGGTCGGCCAGCGTGTCGCAGGCGTACTCGAGGTGCGTCGGCGTCGAGTACGCCCACTGGTTGTTGTCGCAGATGAACACCATCGGAAGGCGGCGAACGCCCGCGAGGTTCATCGCCTCGTGGCAGTCACCCCGCGCCGAAGCGCCCTCGCCGAACCAGCCGACCGATACGCGCCGCTCCTCGCGGATCCGGAACGCGAGCGCGCAGCCGACCGCGACCGGGAGCATCGCAGGCAGGTGGCTGACCATCGCCAGTAGCCCGAGCTTCGAGTCGGCCATGTGCACGTTGCCGTCGCGGCCGCGCGTCGGGCCGTCCTGGCGGCCCATGTACTGCGCGAAGATCCTCCAGGGCTCGACGCCGCGCGTCACGTGGACGCCCATGTCCCGGTGAAGCGGCGTGCCGACGTCGTCGCCGCTCATCGCGGTCGCGACGCCGACGGACGAGGCCTCGTTTCCGCGGCCCGTGTAGAACGAACCGGGGATCTTGCCCTGCTTATAGAGGATGTGCCCGCGCTCCTCGATTCCGCGCGTGAGCAGCATGTTGCGGTACATGCCGAGCAGGTCCTCGCGGTCGAGGCCCGCTTCGCGGATCTCGTGCAGGGAACCGACGGGCTCGGCTTCGCGGGCGATCGCCACGGACGAAACTCTAACGACTGCGGTCTACGGCGAGGACGGCTTCACCAGTCGCTGCGGACGCCGAAGTAGATCAGCGATCCGAAGAGCGGGAAGATGATGATCACGAGCACCCAAAGCAGCTTCGAGCTGCCGGTGAAGTCCGGGTTCCGGAAGACGCTGAGCAGTGCGGCGAGCGCGAGGATCACCGACAGGGCGGCGAGGATCCAGAAGCCGCCGGCGAGCAGTCCGATGGCGAGTGTCGTTGCCTCGATCATGCGAAGTCGGGGGAACGATACGCCCGCGACTGGGCGTACGAGCTGATATCGAGCACGACCCCGAGCCCCACGAGGATCCAGCCGGCGACGTGGATCCCGCCGACCGGGGCGTCGACGAGGACGTACATCAAGGTCGTCCAGGGCAGGAAGATCAGGCCCAGGAGCGGCAGGAAGAAGCCTGCGAACGCCTTGTCCACCCAGGGCGTGAAGAGCCAGAGGAGGAGCACCCCGAGTCGCGGGGAGAGGACTGCGACGAGTGCGAACAGGCAGGGCATGGGTCAGTCCGGGTCCGAGGGCGAGGCCGGCGCGGACCGGAAGGCCCGCGCCGTCATCAGCCTTGAAGCCGTTTACTCGAGCGTATAGACGTCCTTCCAGCGCACCGTGAGCGCGTAGAGAACGACGATCTCGAGCGTGACGATCGTCAGTGACCAGAGCGGATACCCGGAGTTACCCAGCCAGCTGAGCTGGGCCAGCAGGTTGAGGAAGATGACGATGATCGTGAACCAGCGGGCCCAACCGCTCTTCGCCGCGAGCCCGAGCGCGGCGAGGAACAGCAGGAC
>JBKPQP010000137.1:0-4464 GCA_046734155.1 Actinomycetota bacterium
GGCGCGTACGTGCTCGGAGGCATCGAGGTACGACGAGATGCGCACCGTCTCGTCCGCCGAGCGGGCGTGCAACGAGCCGGCGTCGTCCTCGGGTGCGACCGCGACCGTGGCGATGCCGAGCTCGCGACAGGCGCGGAACACCCGCAGCGCGATCTCGCCGCGATTGGCCACCAAGAGCTTCTCGATCGGCATCGCGAGGAGGCTAGTCGCCATCCGTATCTCGCGGTGCGGAGTCCACGTTGTAGAGCGAACGGAGGGTGCAGCCGCCGACGGCGGCCCTTCCGCCAACAATGCGAGCGAAGGAGGTAACGGATGCCCGTTTGGGGATGGATCCTGATCGCCGTGGCGGCGACTGCTGTCGTGGCGGTCGTCGTCGTGGCTGCTCGGTCACGGCGACGGTCGTCGAATCTACGGGAGCAGTTCGGGCCGGAATACGACAGGACGATCGACCGTCGCGGCAGCAGGCGTGAGGCCGAGGGCGAGTTGCAATCACGCGTCGAGCGGCGCGAGCGGCTCGACATCAAGCCTCTCTCGACAGCGGCTCGTGAACGCTATCTCGAGTCCTGGCGGCAGGTACAGGCAGAGTTCGTCGACGATCCGTCGAACGCTGTGGCGGGTGCCGATCGGCTCGTGACGTCGGTGATGAGCGAGCGTGGCTACCCGATGGACGACTTCGAGCGTCGGGCCGCGGACATCTCGGTAGATCACCCTGAGGTGGTCGAGCGCTACCGCTCGGCGCACGGCATCGCACAGAAGAACGAGAACGGAGACGCGACGACGGAAGACCTGCGCCAGGCGATCAAGCACTACCGGGCGTTGTTCGAGGAGCTGCTCGAGGCGCCGGAGGACGCCCCGGTGCAACGCGAGCGTGCGGAGACCGATGAGGGCGGAAGCGAACCCGCCGAGGACGCGACGAAGGAAGAGGTGACGCGGCGATGAGCGAGCGCGAGGCCGAGACGATGCAGGAGACGAACGAGCCCAAGAGCGAGGCGCGGCCGACCTCGGAAGAGGACGGCCGGTCGGGGGCCGCGGCGACGGACGCGCAGCGACCCGTCGACGAGGGGGAGATGTCGCCGGCACAAGCGGACGACGACGAGCGAGCCCCGTTGCTGCCCGGCGACGAGGCAGAGCGGTTCCGCCGCCGCTGGGAAGACCTACAGACGGGGTTCGTCGATCAGCCCCGACAGACCGTCGAGGAGGCAAACAAGCTCGTCGGGGCCTTGATGCAGCAGTTGACCGAGGGCTTCAGCGAGGAGCGCTCGAGCCTCGAGTCGCAGTGGGATAGCGGCGATGACGTCTCGACGGAGGACCTGCGTGTGGCCTTGACGCGGTACCGCTCGTTCTTCAACCGCCTGCTCTCTACGTAGCCCTACTCCGGGGCCGGGCGTGCGCGTGCGCCCGGCCCCGCGGGTCGCCATGACGGTTCGCGCTTCTCCAGGAACGCGCGCAATCCCTCTTGTCCCTCAGCCCCGACGCGAAGGGCGGCCGCGATGCGTGCGAGTTCCGCAGGCACCTCCGGCCGCTCGCGTGTCAGACGTTTGGCCGCTCGTGTTGCCTCCGGACCCGATTGCAGGATCGCCTCGATTCGACCTTCGACTGCCGCATCGAGGTCGGCGGCCACCTCGTCGACGAGGCCGATGCGAAGAGCGGTTTCGGCGCTGAGGCGCTCGCCGGTGACAAACAGCGGGCGTGCCGAGCCGGCGCCGATGCGCGCGAACACGAACGGCGAGATCACGGCCGGGATGATCCCCAGGCGAACCTCGGAGAAGCCGAAGGTCGCGTCGGGGGCCGCGACCACGACGTCGGCGCACGCAACCAGGCCGGAGCCTCCGCCCAGCGCGTACCCCTGCACGCGGGCGACGAGCGGTGCGGGCGAGGCGTCGACCGCGGCCATCATCGCGTGCAGGCGCAGGGCGTCCTCCACGTTTTCCTCGAACGTCAGGTCGATGGACGAGCGCTGCCATTCGACGTCGGCCCCGGCGCAGAAACTCGGGCCCTCGCCGGAGAGCAGCACCGCCCGCACGTCGTCGCCGACGTCGGAGAACGCCTCCGTCAGCTCCGCAATCAGCTGCGCGTCGAAGGCATTGCGCCGCTCGGGTCGCGCCAGGGTGACGCGAAGAAGATCGCCGTCGTGCTCGACTCGCAGCGCCTGCATCGCGGTGATCGTAAAGTTGCGGCATGCTCCGTGGAGCACTCGCCGCCGCACTCACGCCCCTCCGCGACGACGGCGCCGCGCTGGACGAGGAGGCGTTCCGGCCGTACGTGGAGTTCCTGGCCGCGGCCGGGCTGGACGGGACGCTCGCGCTCGGAACGACCGGCGAGGGGATCCTGCTCTCGGCGGCCGAGCGGCGACGGGCGGCGGAGCTCTTCCTCGATGGGCCGCTGCCGGTGATCGTCCACTGCGGGGCGCAGACGACTGCAGAGACGGCCGCGCTCGCCGAGCATGCCGCCGGCGCGGGGGCCGAGGGGGTCGCGGTGATCTCCCCGCCCTACTTCGCGTTAGACGACGAGGCGCTGCTCGGGCACCTGACCGCGGCCGCGCGCGCCGCAGGCGAGGTGCCGTTCTACGTCTATGAGTTCAAGGCGCGCAGCGGCTACGCCGTGCCCATTCCCGTCATCGAGCGCCTGCGCGAGCACGCGCCGAACTTCGCGGGACTGAAGGTCTCCGACAAGCCCTTCGACGCGGTCGAGCCGTACCTGCTCGAAGGGCTCGACGTCTTCGTCGGGGCGGAGGAGCTCGTGCTGAAGGGCATCGAGCGCGGCGCGGTCGGCACGGTCTCGGGGCTTGGCTCGGTGTTCCCGGAGCGTGTGGTCGCGCTCATTCGCGACGGGGACGGCGACGTTGCCGCTCTCCGCGCAGCGATGGACAGGTTCCCGTTCCAAGCCGCGGCAAAGTACGTCCTCGGCCGCCGCGGCGTCCCTGTACGCGAGGACGTCCGCGCACCGCTGCGCCGGCTTCGCGACGACGAGCAGCGCGAGCTGGACGCGTGGCTCGAATCGTCGTAGCCGGGGCCGGGGCCACTGGCGCCTCCGTCGCGTACCACCTCGTGTCGCTGGGCGCCCGCGATGTTGTCCTCGCGGATCGCGGCCGCGTGGCCGGAGGCGCGACCTCGAAGGCGATGGGAGGCGTGCGCCAGCAGTTCTCGACCGCGGCGGAGGTGCGGCTCGCGCAGGC
Source organism: Actinomycetota bacterium (assembly GCA_046734155.1). Classification (GTDB taxonomy): domain Bacteria; phylum Actinomycetota; class Thermoleophilia; order Gaiellales; family Gaiellaceae; genus VAXT01. Next base: position 3,176 of record JBKPQP010000137.1, read on the forward strand.
GAGCATCCGCTTCTTCGAGGAGCTCGGGCCGCCGCTCTTCGACCAGGTCGGCTACCTGTTCGTGGCGACGACGGACGCAGGGTTGGCGGCGCTGCAGGAGCGGCGGGCGATCCAGGAGGAGCTCGGCGTTCCGGTCGAGACGGTCGACCCGTCCTACGTCGACGGACTGCGGACCGACGATGTGGTGGGCGCCGTCGTCTGCAAGACCGACGGCACCGCCGATCCCCCCGCCGTGACGCGCGAGCTCGTTCGGCTCGCGACCAAGCTCGGGGTCGAGGTGCGCGAGGGCTGCGACGCGACCACGCTCGAGGCCGACACCTTCGTGATCGCCTGCGGCCCGTGGTCGGCGCAGGTGGGGGAGACGCTTGGGGTCGAGCTCCCTGTGCGTCCACTCGTCCGGCAACTGCTCGCGACCGGTGAGCTCGAGCTGCCCGAGCGCCTGCCGATGGTGCTCGAGGAGGAGACCGGCTTCCACTTCCGCCGCCGTGGCAGGCGGCTCGTGCTGGCGATGGTCGACCCCGAGCCGCGCTGGGGGTTCGACGAGGTGGTGGACGAGTCGCTCTTCGACGACCGCCTTGCGCAGCTACACCACCGCTATCCCGGCGCGGCCGACGCGGCGATCGAGGACTCCTGGGCCGGTCTCTACGACATGACGCCCGACGCCCACCCGATCCTCGGCCGGGTCGCCGACGGCGTGTACGCCGCCTGCGGCTTCAGCGGCCACGGCTTCATGCAGTCGCCCGCGGTGGGCCGTGCGCTTGCGCAGGAGATCCTTGGCGAGACCCCGAGCCTCGACCTCGGCCCGTACCGCCTCGAGCGCTTCGACGACGGCGCGAGCTTCCCGGAGACGCTGGTCCTCTAGCCTAGACGACTCCCCGCAGGAGGTCTAGCCTCGAAGGGTGGCCCGGGCTCTTCACCGGCTCGGTTTGCTGGCCGCTCGACGGAAGTGGGTCGTCCTCGGGGGCTGGATCGTCCTGCTCGCTGCGCTGATTGGCCTTTCGCAGAGCATGGGCAGCAACACCAGCAACAACCTCAGCCTCCCCGGGACCGACAGCCAGGCAGCGTCTGACCTGCTCGCCTCGCGCTTCCCGCCGCAGCAGAACGGCAGCAACCCGCTCGTCTTCCGCGCGCGCACGGGCAAGGTCACGGATGCCCAGGCGAAGCAGGCGATCCAGGCGTCCTTCGAGCGAGTGAAGAAGCTGCCGCACGTCGTGGCGGCCGTCGACCCGTTCAGCCAGCGCGGCGCCGCGCAGATCAGCAAGGACAAGACCACGGCGTTCATCCCGGTC
>JBKPQP010000138.1:0-5040 GCA_046734155.1 Actinomycetota bacterium
GCAACGATGGCCGAGCTGTCCGGCGTCGTCAGAACCTCGGTCGCCACCAGCGTGTCGCTGCCCAGCCAGAAGTCGCGCAGCTCGACCGGCCACTCGGGCCCGTCGGCGGGCCACAGGTGCTCGGGCGTCAGGTTGTCCATCGCGACGACTCCTCCCGGCGCGACGAGCTCGAGCCCCCGCCCGCTCTCGGCGCGCATCTGAGCGGGAGCGCTGCGCTTCCAGCCTCCGCCGTCGAAGAACAGGAGGTCGAACGGCGCCTCCGGCGGCAGCACCTCATGCCAGTCGCCGTGGAGGACGCGCACGTTCGGCAAACCTGCGAAGAGCTCGGCGCAGGCAGCGGCGCGATCGTCGTCGACCTCGACGGTGACGAACGACGCCTCCGGGCCCATCGCGGCCGCGACCCACGCGGCGCCGACACCGGTTCCCGTCCCGATCTCGGCAAGCCTTCCACTCGGGCGCGATGCCGCAAGCGCACCGAGCAGGCGACCGACCTCGCGGATCGACGAGCGCTTGAACTCCAGCTCCTCCGCGAGCGCCTCCGCGCGGAGAACGAGCTCGGGGACCCAGCCTACGACGGCGTGACCCGGTATGCGTCGAAGACGGCTTCGATGTTCCTGAGCGCTGTCAGCAGCGTCCGCAGGGCCTTCACGTCGCCCAGCTCCGCCGTGTACCAGTTCTTCGCCAGCTGATCCTCGACGGTGCCGCCGTACGAGACGATGTTCGCTCCGTGCTCGGCGAAGGTCCGGGCCACGTCCTCGAGGAGGCGCGGCCGGTCCCAGGCGTCGACGGCGATCTGCACGTAGAAGCTCTTCGTGGTCGCGCCGTCCCAGTCGACGTCGGTGAAGCGCTCCGGGTTCCGCATGAGCGCCTTCACGTTCGGGCAGTCCTTGCGGTGGATGGTGACACCCTTGCCGAGCGAGATGTAGCCCACGATCTCGTCGCTCGGGACCGGCGTGCAGCACTTCGCAAGCCGTACGAGGACGCCCTCCGCCCCCTGGACGGTGATCCCGAGGTCGGTGCTCGCAGTCGTCTGCGGCTTCGGCTTGAGCGGGACGACCTCCTCCTCGGCGACCTCCGCCGTCTTCAGCCGCGCGAGCACCTTCTTGACGATCTGGCTCGTCTGGAGCTTCCCGGAGCCGAGCGCGATGTAGAAATCCTCTGCCTTCTTGAAGCCCGTCTCGCGGATCACCTGCGCCAGCACCGCGGAACCTGCGAGCTTGCGGTACGGCAGCTTCTGTGCCTTCAGTGCCTGCTCGAGCGCCTCGCGGCCCTTCTGCTCCGTGTCTTCACGCGTCTCGCGCGAGAACCACTGGCGGATCTTGTTCCGCGCGCGCGACGAGCGGGCGAGCGTCATCCAGTCGCGTGAGGGCCCGCGCCCGCCCTTCGACGTCAGGATCTCGACGAAGTCGCCGCTGTGCAGCGTGTAGTGGAGCGGGACGATCCGCCCGTTGACCTTCGCGCCGACGGTGCGGTGACCCACGTCCGTGTGCACGGAGTACGCGAAGTCGATGGGCGTCGAACCGGCAGGCAGCGTCTTGACCTCGCCTTTCGGCGTGAACACGTAGACCTCGTCGTCGAAGAGGTCGGTGCGGAAGCTCTTTATGAACTCGCGCGGGTCGGCCTCCTCGTCGCCCCACTCCATCAGCTGCTTGACCCACTCGAGCCAGTCCTCGTCGAGCTTCTTCTTGCCGCCGGGCTTGTACGAGTACCAGTGGGCCGCGATCCCGAACTCGGCCCCCTCGTGCATCTCGCGCGTCCGGATCTGGATCTCGAGCGGACTTCCGGCCGGGCCGATTACGGTCGTGTGGAGCGCGCGGTAGCCGTTGAACTTCGGCATCGCGATGTAGTCCTTGAAGCGGCCGGGCATCGGCTTCCAGAGCGCGTGGATCAGCCCGAGCGAGCCGTAGCAGTCGCGCGTGCCTTCGTCGGCAACGCGCTCTACGATCACGCGCATCGCCGTCAGGTCGTAGATCTCGTTGAACTCGCGGCCCTTCTTGGCCATCTTGTCGTAGATCGAGTAGAAGTGCTTCGCGCGGCCGGAGATCTCGGCCGGGATCGCGACCTTGTCGAGCTCCTTCGTGAGCACGATTGCCGCCTCACGAACGTGCTCCTCGCGGTCGGCCCGGCGCTCGGCGACCATCGCCTCGATCTCCGCGTACTTGCGCGGATGCAGCGTCTGGAACGCGAGGTCCTCGAGCTCCCACTTCAGCTTGTGGATGCCGAGCCGGTGCGCGAGCGGCGCGTAAACCTCGAGCGTTTCGCGCGCCTTCTGCACCTGCTTCTGGCGCCCGAGGTACTCCAGCGTGCGCATGTTGTGCAACCGGTCGGCGAGCTTGATCAGGATGACCCGCACGTCGTGGGCCATCGCGACGATCATCTTCCGGTAGTTCTCCGCCTCTGCGTGCTCGCGGCTCTGGAACTGAATCCGGGTCAGCTTGGTCACGCCCTCGACCAGGCTCGCGATCTCGTCGCCGAACTCGACGCGCACCTCGTCGATGCCGACCTCCGTGTCCTCGACGACGTCGTGCAGGAGGGCCGCCGCGATCGTCTCGTCGTCGAGCCTGAGCTCGGCGCAGATCTTGGCCGCTCCGAACGGGTGGTGGATGAACGCCTCGCCCGAGCGCCGCTCCTGGCCTGCGTGCGCGCGGGTTGCGAACTCGAAGGCGTTGGTGATCAGCTCGCGGTCGGCGTCCGGGTTGTAGGACGCGACCTCGGCGATCAGCTCCTCGAGGAGGTCTTCGTGCCGTTCGGGAGCTTCGACAAGGGCCATGGGCAAATTGTAGTTCGGCTACCTTTCGTCACCGTCTTGCCCGGACCCGCCGGCGCAGGATTCACCGCCCACATAGAGAAGAAATCCCGCTCGTGTTCAGAAGACACCTCAAACGACGCCGCACGCTCGCCGTCACGCGGCTCTTGATCTCGCTCAGCGCGTCGCAGCGCTAGGACTTCGTCGACAATCCGTCGGCTCATGCAGCCGCTCGGATCGCGGAACCGGATCGCGCTGCTCGGCCTCGCGGTCGGGCTCGTCCTGGCCGACTCGTCGGTCGTCACGCTCGCGCTGCCCAAAATCCTCGTGCAGTTCGACGTCGAGGTCTCGACGCTCGCCTGGGCGTTGATCTCGTTCAACCTCGCGCTCGCGCTGGCGGCGGTGCCTGCGGCGGCTCTGGCTCGGCGCCGACCGGTGGCCGTGTTCGCTGTCGCGACCGTCGTCTTCGCGGCGGCGTCCTTCGCGTGCGCGTTCTCGCCCACGTTCGGAGTGCTGGTCGGGCTGCGGGCGGTGCAAGGTGTGGCCGGAGCCGCGGTGGTCGTGGCGGCGCTCGACCTACTCTCCGATGCGACCGGGGGCGACGCCTCGGCGGCGCGGGTCTGGGCGCTGGCAGGGATCGTCGGCGCCTCGATCGGGCCCGCGCTAGGCGGGATCCTGACGCAGCTCTTCGGCTGGGAGTCGATCTTCGTCCTCCAGGCGCCCGTTGCGCTGCTCGGCCTCCTCGCGCTGCGCGGCGTCCAGGCGCGGCCCGTGCCCGAGCCGGCCGAGCGACCACAAATCGCTGCAAATGGAGCACTTCTGCTGGTCTCGGGCGCACTCGTGGCGGCGCTCTTCCTGCTCGTGATCCTGCTCATCAACGGCTGGCGCCTCGAGCCGCTGGCTGCGGGGCTCGTCGTGACGATCATGCCGCTCGCGGCGATCGCAGCGACGCGCCTCGCCGGTGGGATCACACCACTCTGGACCCGTGCCGCGTCGGGCGCGATCCTGATCTCCGGCGGGCTGGCCGCGCTCGCCTGGCTGCCGCACGCGGGAGTCCTGTGGACGGTGCTGCCGCAGATCTCGATCGGAGCCGGCCTCGGGCTGGCGTTGTCAGCACTCACGCAGCGCGCGCTCGCCGGCCGCTCCGGGCAGGCTGTGCACGGTGGCTGGACGATCGCCGCGCGCCACGCCGGGATCGTGCTCGGGCTGCTCCTGCTGACGCCGATCTTCACGTCGGATCTCAACCGGAACGAGAACGACGCGCTCAGGGCCGGAACAGCAGCGGTGCTCGACAGCCGCATATCGCCGCTGGACAAGATCGGCGTTGCGCGCGACGTCCTGGTTGCAGTCGACAAGGCGACTGCCGACGGCCGGATCCCGGACGTGAGGGCGGTCGTCGATCACCGCGACGATTCCGCTTACGCCGATCTTGGAAACGAGCTCCAGGATCAGCTCGACCGGGCGGTCACGAACGCGTTCTCGAACTCGTTCCTCGTCTCCGCCCTGCTCGGTCTGCTCGCGCTGGTCCCGATCGTCCTCGGGCGGAAGGAGGTCGGCGTCTGATGCGAGCGATCGCGTACTCGACCGCCGCCATGCTCGTCCTGGTGGGGCTGTACCTGGCGCTCGGTGGAGCGTCCTACGCGCCTGCCAAGGTCGCGGACCCATGCGCGCAACGTTCGTGGCGCAACCCCCAGGGCTTCGAGGCAGTCGCGGAGCAGATCGTCCTCTCCGCGCTCGACGGAGCCGCCTGTGAGTTGCACGTGTCCCGCGAGGACATGGTGCTTGCCCTCGCGAACCGCGACCGCCGAAGGCAGTTCGTCCGCGAGCACGACATCTCGAATGCGGAGCTCGAGTCACTCGTGCGCAGGGGGCTGAAGCGGTCGATCGACGATGCCCAGAACGCCGGGGCGCTCAACGCGACGCTGGCCGGCGTCCTGCGCGGCGTCGTCGGAAACCTTCCGATCGACGAGCTGCTCGACCTGCTCCAGCGTCTGCGAGGGTTGTGACGTGCCCTGGTTCTACGCGATCGCCGAGCGCGACCACGACATCCAGAACCCGACGAGCGCGGAGAAGATCCGGCTCATGGGCGAGTGGCTCCGGCTCGGCTCGGAGTCGCGTGTGCTCGACGTCGCGTGCGGGAAGTGCGGGCCTGCCCTGGTTCTCGCGTCGTCGTTCGGGTGCAGGATCACCGGAGTCGAGCGGGCTCCGGAGTTCGTCGCGGCTGCGCGCGAACGGGTGGCGGAGGCCGGGCTGGCCGAGCTGATCGACGTGGTCGAGGCCGACGGGCGCGAATT
>JBKPQP010000139.1:0-3219 GCA_046734155.1 Actinomycetota bacterium
GTTCCAGCGGGCCTCGACGTTGCGGAGTTCGCGACCGCTGAGGTAGTCGGCCAGATGCTCGATGTGAATTTGGATCCCCGCGCCGTAGGCCGGGAGCAGGTTGACGGGCAAGCCCCGCACTTCCCAGACCAGCCTGGTCTGGGCGCCCTCGGCATTCAGCCGAGCCTCGTTCACCGTCTGCTCCGGCTGGCCGGGCCGAGGATCGGGATCGCGCATCCTCAACAGCAGGCGCTGCGGAGGCTCGCACGCCTCCACCTGCCCCGTGCGCTCTCCCGCGACGGCGATGCGCACACGGAACTCGCCCCCCTGAAACAGCTCGCCCTCTACCTCGCCGTACCAGTGGGCGAGTCGATCGGGATCGGTGAGTGCTCCCCAGAGGTCATCGAGCCCGGTGTCGAGGCGATCTTCCATCCGCACGACGCCCTCGCCATCGACTGAATGGAGACTCCCCAGAACGGATGCGTTGCCGGTCATCTAGATCCTCCTCTCTTCGCGCCTGCCGCTGCGCCTGTCAATGCTCAGACGGCAGAGTGGCCACGAAGTCATCGGACGTCGCGTAGGCGCTCCAATCGATGCGCCAGGAGGCGGAGCGGTCACCCGGGCGAGCGTTCGGGAACGTCACGAAAGGGCAGCCGAGAACGACGGGTCGGCGTGCCGCGATGCTCCGATAGGTTGCCGGTCATGGGCGAGACAGCGCTGGCGGTGAGCGCGGCCGACGGGCGAACCCTCATGGTCGCGCAGTGGGGTGACCTCGAGGGATATCCAGTCTTCTCTCTTCACGGCACGCCCGGCTCGCGCCTCGGTCGTCACTACGACGAAAGCGCGTACGCCGAGGTTGGCGCGCGCGTGATCACGTATGACCGCCCCGGGTATGGCGGCTCCGACCGACATCGCGGGCGTCGGGTGGTGGACTGCGTGTCGGACGTTGCTGCGATCGCAGACGCCCTGGGAGTCGAGCGCTTCGCCGTCACCGGGGGCTCGGGCGGCGGCCCGCACAGCCTCGCCCTGGCCGCCCGCCTCCCCGTGCGGGTGACGCGAGCGGGCTGTGATGTGGGCGTGGCGCCGTTCGAGACGCCGGATTTCGACTGGTTCGACGGCATGGACCCACTCAACGTGAGGGAGTTCGACTGGGCGTCGGAGGGAGAGGAGGTTCTCGCCCGCGAGTACAAGCGAGAGGCCGCCGAGATGCTCGAGCGCATGGCCGACGATCCGTCCAACGTGCTCGGCGAGGACTGGCAGCTGTCGGAGGCCGACCGGGCTCAGCTGGCCATGCCGGAGCGGCACGAAGTCATGCGGGAGGCGATGACCGAGGCCGTCCGCAACGGGGTCTGGGGCATCGTGGACGACATGCTCTGCATCACAAAGCCGTGGGGCTTCGACGTGGCGGAGATCCGTATTCCGACCAGGATCAAGTACGGCCTGACCGATGTGCTCGTTCCGCGCCAGCACGGCGAGTGGCTCGTACGGAACGTGCCCAACGCGGAGGTGGTGATCGATGAGGAGGGCGGCCACCTTGCCGACTCGGCGCGGTTCGCGGAGCAGTACAGCTGGCTGGTGAAACCGACCTAAAGGTCGGCGCCACGCCGAGAGCGGTTCCGTCGCGGTGCCTCAGTCCGAGTCATCGCGGACGCGGCGGTAGCGCTCGTAGATCACACGCGAGCCGAATGTCCTGGTCTCGATCAGATCCAGCGGGATTTCTTCGGTGACCGGTGGAAGGAACGGTGTGCCGCCACCGACAACGTGGGGGTTGCGAAACATGCGCAGCTCGTCGACAAGGCCAAGCTCGATCGCTGCCGCGGCAAGGCCGGCGCCGCCGATCCCCACATCCTTGTCTGTCGCGTCGAGTGCTGCGGCCTCCTCGGCCACGGATGCCTTGGCGAGCCGGGCATGGCCCTGGACGCTGTCCAGGGTGCGGCTGAAGACGACCTTCGGGATCGCGCACCAAACGTCGGCGAACTCCGCCCCGGCCTCGTCGTCGCGCATCGACGGATCGGTCTCCCACACCAGCATCGTCTCGTAGAGCCTGCGGCCGCACAGAAAGCACCCCAGCTCGCGTGTCTGCAGGATGTGAAAAGCAAACTGCTCCTCGTCGGGAACGCTCCACCCGAACGCGCCCTCCCGGTCGGCGATAAAGCCGTCCACCGAGACGCCCATCGAATAGATCAGCACGGTTTCCGGGCTCTCCTTCGTTTCGCAGTGGCCTTCACAGTAACGACGCCCGTTCTCGAATGACGCCCCAAACGCGTTTGAGCGTCAGCCGATTTGCTCGGCCAGCCCGATGAGAATGCCCTCGGGGCCTCGGACGTAGCAGAGCCGATACACGTCGTCGTACTGGACTACTTCGTCGACGAGCTGCGCGCCGTGCTCGCGGAGCCGGGCCAGCGTATCGTCAAGGTCGTCCACCGCGAACATGACGCGGAGGTAGCCGAGGGCGTTGACCGGTGCGTTCCGGTGATCGGCGACCGGAGGCGGCGTGAGAAAGCGCGAGAGTTCGATCTTGCCGTGGCCGTCCGGCACACGCATCATGGCGATCTCGACGCGCTGGTCGCGCAGTCCAGTGACGCGTCCTGACCAGTCTCCTTCGATCATGGCTCGCACCTCGAGTTCGAGGCCCAGCTCGGCGAAAAAAGAGATAGCAGCATCAAGCGACTCCACCACAATGCCGACGTTGTCCATCCGTTGAAGCGCCACGCGGCCATTATCGCGGTCGCATAGATCGCCCAGGCCTGCGGGAATGTCACCAGAAGTCGAGCCGGGCACAGGCAGCCTTGGCCACGCCCGAGAAGCTGTGTCGCGCCGATGTCGCGCGAAACGCGTCCGGCGTGAGCCCCAACTAGCATCGCTGCCCGTGGGCGAGGGCGTCGTCATCCGTCCCGAGCGCGACGCGGACCATTCCGTGATCGCAGAGGTGGTCCGCGCGGCGTTCGTTCGACACCCCGACGAGGTCGCGTCGTTCGTCGAGCGCATTCGGGCGTCGGAACACTTCATCCCGGAGCTGGCCTTGGTCGCCGAGGACTCCTCCGGTGTGATTGCGCACGTCATGCTGAGCTGGGTCGGTGTCGAAGGCGGATCCCGTACACGGATCCTCAATCTCACGCCGATGTCGGTTCGGCCTGACCGCCAGCGCATCGGTGTGGGGGCACGGCTGATCCGGGACGCGCTCGGCCGCGCCGAAGAAGCAGGCGAGCCTGCCGTCATGGTCGAGGGCATTGCCGCGTA
>JBKPQP010000140.1:0-6350 GCA_046734155.1 Actinomycetota bacterium
CGCGACGCGGTGTTCGTCGTGTCGCCGATCGCCGTGTACTCGAGGCGCCGCTCGGAGCCGACGTTGCCGGAGACGACCATGCCCGTGTTGAGGCCGATGCCCATCTTGAAGCCGTCGCTGAGCTCCTTGTCCCGGAGCCAGCGGTTCCACCCTGGAAGCCGCTCGGTGAGCATCTCGCGCGCCGCGGCGACCGCTCGGTCGGCGTGGTCGGACTGCTCGATCGGCGCCCCGAACACGGCCATGATCCCGTCGCCCTCGTAGGAGACGAGCGTGCCGCCGTGGCCGAGGATCGCGTCGGTCATCTCCTCGAGGTAGCCATTCAGGCACTCGATCACGCGGGCGGGCGGGAGCGTTTCTGCGAACGTCGTAAAGCCACGCAGGTCGGTGAACATGACCGTGCTCTCGAGCGAGACTCCGCCCAGCCGTAGGTCTTGATCGGTGCGGGAGAGCACCTGCTCGACGACTGTCTCCGGGACGAACCGCGAGAAGACATCGCGCACGCGCTCGCGCTCGAACGCCGCCAGGAGGTAGTGCGCGGCGATTGCGCCGACGGACGACGCGACGAGCGCGCCGAGTGGATAGACGAACGAGATCACCCAGCCGTGGTTGAAGGCGAGTTGCGTGAAGGCGAGGAACGCGACCGCCGCTCCGATGGCGAGCATCAGCGTCCACAACAGGTTCAGGCGCAGGCTGGCGAGGGGGCAGAGGAAGCCGAGGACGACGATCAGCACGAGGTTGATCCAGCGCGGCACGAACGACAGCGGGAGGTCGTCCAGAACGGTCGCGATCGCGTTCGCCTGGATTTCCGGCCCCGGCATCTCGTCCTGGCCGAACGAGACCGGATGGACGTCCTGCAGCGAGGGCGCGGACGCACCGACGACGACGATCTTGTCGCGGAAGTACCCGCGTGGGAACTTGTTTCGGTAGACGCTGGAGAACGGGATCGACTGGATCGTCCCCGCCGGCCCCGCGAAGTCGATCAGCTTCGTGTTGTTGGAGAAGGGATGGACCGACTTGTCCGTGGCGCGCTCGGCCGTGGCGACGGCGAAGCTCTTCAGACCCTGGAGCTCGAACGGCGTCCGGCGGATGATTCCACCCGGATCGGTGTCGAAGTTGCCGTTGCCGAGCCGCGCGCGCGTGTAGGCGAGCCCTTCCTGGCCGCCGAGGAACTTCCCCTCGCCCTTGTCGTTGACCTCGGTGGTCGAGAAGACGAGGTTCCCGGCCGCGCGGTTCTCGTCCATGAACGCGTTGTCCTGGATCGCTCCGATCTGGCGCGGCGTTGGCTCGCTGAACTGGATGTCGTAGGCGATCACCTTCGCGCCGGCCGCCTTCAGGTTCTTGATCACACGCGCGTGGTCGGTGCGCGGGAAGGGCCAGCGTTTGCCGAGCTCGCTGAACGTCGTGTCGTCGATCTTCACGACGACGATGTTCTTCGGGGGCTTGTCCTTCCCGCGGATCGCGAAGCGGCGGTCGATGCTGCTCAGCTCTGCGCCGCCGAAAACGTCCCATCCGGATCCCGGCGCGATCAGGTGACTGCCGTACGCGAGCAGCGCGAGTCCGGTCGTCGTCATGCCCACGGCGAGGAAGAGCGCGATGCGCAGGCGGGTGCGGCTGGCCATCGCTCAACTTTGTACGAGAACAGCGGCCTCGTACAAGCCGCAGCGGGTCACGTCTCGGCGGGTCTTACCGGCGCGGGAGGTTCGGGAAGCCCCACGCGAGGATGAGCACGCCGACGACGAGCATGACGGTCCCCAGGGTGGTCGCAGTCATCGCAGTCATGGAAGGCGTTCCCGCGCGCTTCGTTCGGAAACGTGCTCTCCATATCGGCGTCGTGGGACTTCGGGCCGCCCCCCGTACGGGTTAGAGATCGGCCATGCCGCGGGCGACCGCACGGGATGCGTCGACCATGACGAACGTCCGGCTGTTCTCGAAGACGAAATGGAACTCGCCGAATCCGGCGACGCCGACTCTGTTCCGCTCGGCGACATACGAGTTGCGCCAGCGGTTGACCTCCGCGCGGGACAGGCCGTTGACGTTTCCGCCGAGGGCGTGCCCGATCCGGTAGCCAGGCGTCATGCCCGCGACGTAGCGGCCTGCGAGTGCGCGTCGGACCGGGCCGCCAGCCGCGAGCGCGCGCTGTCCATCGGCCTGCGTGCGCGCCGCTCGAGCCGGATCGCCGACGAAGTTCGGGAACTCCTCGCCGACGACGCGGAACGCGGCCCGGTCGAGCTGCTGCCAGAACGCTCTCAACTCGGCGGTAACCGGAAGCCGTGCGAGGTTGAGCGCTCGCCGAGTCGACCAGACCCAGCCCTTGCCCTCGGAGTCCCCGAGCGCGCGCCGGCCGAACGTCATGCCCTGGAGCACGCCTCTGACGAACTCGCGGTGCTGCCTTCCCTGCGGCCCCGCGAGCTGCGTGCCGAGCTCGTCCAGCTGCCACGAGTCGACCGTGATCCCGGCGGCCCGCGAGTGGCGGATCGTGTCGCGGTAGCGGCGGCCTACCTCGACGCCCCAAGCGGTGCGCTGCGCAGTCGAGAGTCCGAGGAGAGTCGACTCGTCCGGGACGCGCCCCGAGAAGCGCGAGCTCACCTTGCGCTCTTCCTCGGCCGTGAGCGTTCGCTCCTCCCAGGCCATGGTCCGGACCTCGGCCTTGAACATCGGCGAGTACCGGCCCGGCCCGTACGTGCGGACGGTGATGCTCGCCTCGCGGTTGACGCCGTACGTCCCGATGTGCACGCGCGTGCCGTCGGGCATCCCCGAGCCCGAGATCGCGTCCATCAGCCTCGTCAGGTCGTCGAGCTCGAAGTAGGAGAAGAGCGCGGCTCGTACCGGCATGGCCTAAGGCGTACCGGTTCGCTCAGTCACGAAAAAACCCCGCATCGAGCAGGGCTTTCGGCGAAGCTGCGGGGCTAGGATTCGAACCTAGACTACCCGGTCCAGAGCCGGGCGTCCTACCGTTAGACGACCCCGCAACGGCCCGAATTCTAGCGTCGGATCTCATACTTCACGTGCTCGAGACCATAGACGTGGGTCAGGCCGATCTCGTGGAGGCCGCACTTCTCGAGCACCCGCCTCGAGGCGACGTTCGTTTCGAGCGCCACCGCGACGATCCGCTCGAGGCCGACGGCGTCGAAGCCGTACGCGATCGACGCGCGCGCGGACTCGGTCGCATAGCCGTGGCCCCAGTGCTCCTTCAGAAAGCGATAGCCGACCTCGATCTCGGGCCCGCCCTCTAGGTGCTGGAGACCGGCCGCGCCGATCGTCTCTTCGGCGAGCTCGACCGCGCACATCCCGAAGCCGTGCTCCTCGAACTGGGCGATCTGCCGCTCGAGCTTGTCGCGGTTCTCATCCAACGAGGAGCGGGGTGCGCCGTACCAAACCTCCTCCGCGTCGACGTAAATCGCGTGCCAGGCCGGAAGGTCGTCGAGCGTTGGTGGCCGCAGCACGAGCCGCTCAGTCGTCAGGCGCAACTACGCGACTTCCGCCCAGTCTCCGTACAGCGATGTGTAGAGGCCGCGGCGGGCCATCAGCTCGTCGTGCGTGCCCTGCTCGATCACCTTGCCGTGCTCGAGGACGACGATCAGGTCGGCGTCACGGATCGTCGAGAGCCTGTGCGCGATCACGAACGCAGTGCGGTCGGCGAGCAGTGTCCGCAGCGCGCTCTCGATGCGGCGCTCGGTGCCGATGTCGACCGACGACGTCGCCTCGTCGAGGATCAAGATCCGCGGATCGGCGAGCAGTGCACGCGCGAAGGCCACGAGCTGCCGCTGGCCGAGCGAGAGACGCGTCCCGCGCTCCTGGAGATTCGTCTCGTAGCCGTCCTCGAGCGCCATGATGAACTCGTGCGCGCCCACGGCCTGCGCGGCCGCAGCGACCTCGGCCGGGCTCGCGTCCGGTGAGCCGAACGCGATGTTGTCGCGCACCGTTCCCGCGAACAGGAACCCCTCCTGCGGCACGACCCCGAGCTGTCGACGCAGCGACTCCTGGGTCACGTCGCGCAGGTCGATGCCGTCGATCGTGATCCGTCCCTCGACCGGGTCGTAGAAGCGCGCGAGCAGCTTCGCGATCGTCGACTTGCCGGCGCCCGTGTGACCGACGAGCGCGACCGTCGTCCCGGCCGGGACGGCGAGGTCGATCCCGTGCAGCACTTCAGGTCCGCTGCCGTAGCTGAAGCGCACGTCCTCGAACCCAACGCGGCCCTCGATCCGTTCGAGGTCCTGCGCGCCCGGCTTGTCGCGCACCTCGGGATCCTCGTCCATCACGTTCATGATGTTGTCGAGCGCGGCGACCGCGGACAGGAAGGTGTTGTAGAGCTGCGAGAGCTGCTGCACGGGGTCGAAGAAGTTCGAGATGTAGAGGACGAAAGCGAGCAGCGTGCCCTGCGACGTCTGGCCGTTGAACACGAGGTAGCCGCCGTAGCCGAGGACGATCGCGGTCGCGAGCGCGGACAGGAAGTCGACGAACGGGAAGTAGAGCCCGTTCAGCACGACCGTTTCCTGGTTCGCCTCGCGGTAGTAGGCGTTGACGCTCCGGAAGTACTTCTCGTTGGCGCGCTCGCGCCGGAACGCCTGGACGACGCGCATGCCGCTGATGTCCTCGGCCAGCGTCGCGGTGACGAGGCCGAGCCGCTCTCGGACGGCCCGGTACGCGCGGGCCGAGCGCACGCGGAAGATGGCCGTCGCGACCATCATCAGCGGGAGCACGGCCATCGTCGCGAGCGCGAGCCGCCAGTCGAGGAAGAAGAGGATGATCGCCGTCCCGAACAGGAAGAGCGTGCTCTGGACGAGCGTCGTGACGCCGTCGGTGACCAGCTGGTCGAGCGCCTCGACGTCGTTCGTCAGCCGGCTGATGATCACGCCCGCGCGGTTGCGCTCGTAGAAGCCGAGCGAGAGCCGCTGCAGATGGCGGAACAGCGTGTTCCGCAGGTCGGCCAGGATCCGCTCGCCCGTCCAGCCGGTGAAGTACGTCTGCGCGGCGCTCGTGCCGAGGTTGAGGACGCCGGCGATCAGGAAGAGCACGACGATGGCCGTCAGCGCGTGCAGGTTGTCCTTCGAGATGCCGTCGTCGATCGCGAGCTTGGCCAGATACGGCGGTGCGAGCGCGGTCGCGGTCGCGGCGAAGAGCGTGATGATCGCGAGCGAGGTCTGGCGCTTGTACGGCGCAGCGAGGCGCGCGAGAGTCGTCACGCGCTTGACCGTCCGCTGCCACGACCAGTCGTCGACCCTGACCGCGTCGCGGTTGCGCGTCAGGTGGCCTCCCGGCTGCCAGACCCTCATCCGGCACCAGCCTCCGCGGTCGCTTCCACGCGGTGTGCGAACTCGGCCTCGAGCAGCCCGTGCTCGTGGATGTCCCGGTACACGGCGTTCGTCCGCAGGAGCTCCTCGTCGGTCCCGCGCCCCACGACGCGCCCGTTGTCGAGGACGACGAGCTCGTCGGCCAGGGAGATCGTGGACAGGCGGTGCGCGATGATGATCGTCGTCCGGCCCTTCATCGCCTCGCGGAGGCCGAGCCGGATCCGTGCCTCGGTGGTCGCGTCGACGGACGCCGTCGCGTCGTCGAGGATCAGGATGCGCGGCTCCATGATCAGCGCGCGGGCGATCGCGAGGCGCTGGCGTTGCCCTCCCGAGAGTGTTATCCCACGCTCGCCGATGACCGTGTCGTAGCCCTCCGGGAGCGCGGCGATGAAGTCGTGGGCCTGGGCCAGGGTCGCTGCGCGCTCCACGTCCTCGTCCGTCGCGTCGGCGCGCCCAAAAGCGATGTTCTCGCGGACGGTGGCCGAAAACAGGAACGGGTCCTGCGCGACGATCCCGATCTCTCGGCGCAGCGATTGCAGCTTCACGTCGCGCACGTCGACGCCGTCGATCGTGATCCGCCCCTGGCTGACGTCGTAGAAGCGAGGGACGAGCGCGGCGAACGTCGTCTTCCCGGAGCCCGTATGCCCGATCAGCGCGACCGTGCGGCCCGGCTCGAGCTCGAGGTCGATGTCGTGCAGCACCGGACGGCCCTCGGCGTACTCGAACGTGACGCCCTCGTAGCGGACCCTGCCCTCGCCGGGCGGCATCTCCGCCGCGCGCGGGTTGTCGGCGATCTCCTCAGGCTCGTCCATGACCTCGAAGATGCGCTCGCCTGACGCCGTGGCGCGCTGTGACTGGCCGACCCACATGCCGAGCATGCGCAGTGGCATGACGAGCATGACGACGAGCACGTTGAAGAAGAAGAACGTCTGGATGTCGAGCGTTCCGTCCGCGACCATCCTCCCGCCGACGAGCAACACGCCCGCCTGCATGATCAGCGGCAGGAACGAGAGCAGCGGCACGTAGACGGCGCGCTGCTTGTTCGCGTCGACGCTGCGC
>JBKPQP010000141.1:0-48412 GCA_046734155.1 Actinomycetota bacterium
GTGGTGGTGGGGGCGGCGGTGGCGGTGGTGGTGGGGGCGGTGGCGGTGGTGGAGGCGGCGGTGGCGGTGGTGGAGGCGGCGGTGGCGGTGGTGGAGGCGGCGGCGCCGTCGTCGTCGTCCCGGGTGTCGAGGATGGCGTGGGAGTGTTCGAACCGTTGTCGCTTGCGATCAGCGCAAGCGCTATTCCCGCCACGATGAGCAGGGGCACGCCGATAAGCGCCGCGAGCAACCACGGCCGCCGCCTCGGACGGGGCTGCGGGATCACCTGAGTGGCCGCTTCGCCCGCGATGGGAACGTGCATCCCTGAGAGCAGCCCGACGAGCGTCCGTCCGTCCGGCGGGCGATCCACCGGCGATTTGGCCATCGACTCCTCGGCCACTGCTGCGAGCCTCGTCGGAGCATCGGGCCGAAGCGAGTGAATCGCAGGCGGAGCCTCGTACTGCTGGCGGCGTAGCAGGTCGACCGGGTTTGCCGCCTCGAACGGGAGCCGTCCGGTGAGCATTCGGTACAGGATCACGCCGAACGCGTAGACGTCGCTCGCAGGCGTGGCGCCCTCGCCGGCAGCCTGCTCCGGAGACATGTAGGCGGCCGTGCCGATCAGCGTCCCCGCCTCGGTCAGCGTGTCCACTCCGGCCATGCGCGCAATGCCGAAGTCCGAGACCTTGGCGCGGCCCTCCTCGTCGAAGAGGACGTTGGCCGGCTTGAGGTCGCGATGGACGAGGTCGTGCTCGTGTGCGTACGCGAGCCCGGCAGCTACGTCAGTGGCAATCGTTCCCGTCTCTGCATCGGGGAGCGGGCCGCCGCTGTCGCCGAAACGCTCCTCGAGCGTGCCGCCGGGGAGGTGCTCGAAGACCATGAACGGCCGGCCGCCTTCGCTCCCGTAGTCGTAGAGACGGCAGATGTTCGGATGCGACAGCGAGGCGACAGCGCGTGCCTCCCGCTCGAAGCGCTGCGGGTCGGCGTTGGCGCGCAGGAGTTTGAGCGCAACCTCACGACCGAGCTGCGTGTCGGTCGCGAGCCAGACCTCGGCCATCGACCCCGCTCCCAGCTGCTGCTCCAGCCGATAGCGGCCGGCGAACGTCTCGCTCATCCGGCAGTAGCTTATGGGCGGCTTGGCCGGGACCGGAAATCTCATTTCGATCGACGAGGCGCGCCGCCTGGTCCTGGAGCGCGTCGAGCGCCTACCGGCGGAGAGCATCCGCCTCGAAGCCGCGCAAGGCCGGGTGCTCGTCGACGATGCACCTGCGACCGTCGATCTGCCGCCGTTCGACAGCTCCGCGATGGATGGCTTCGCCCTGCGCTCGGCCGACACGCCTGGGCGGCTCCCAGTCGTCCACCGCGTCGCCGCAGGAGCTCCGGCGCCCCGTGCACTCGAAGCCAACGAGGCGATGGGCATTGCGACGGGCGGCCTGGTTCCGGCGGGTGCAGATGCCGTCACCCCCTTGGAGGATGTTGTCGAGTCTGCCAACACAATTGAAATCGAGCAGACCGTCGAGCGGGGTGCGAACGTTCGTCCCGCAGGTGGAGACAGCGCAGCAGGCGAGACGGTCGTGGAGGCAGGGACGCGCCTCGAGGCCCGCCACCTTGCCGCGCTCGCCGCGGCGGGCGTTCCGGAGTTGCGGGTCGCCAGGAGGCCGTGGGCCGCCGTCGTCGTGACGGGCAGCGAGCTTCGACCGCCGGGCGAACCGCTCGATGCGGGACAGATCTACGAAGCGAACGGGATCTTGCTCGAGGCGCAGCTCCTTTCGGCCGGCGCCGAGGTCGAGCGGGCGAGGGCGGTCGTGGACGAGGAGGCGGCCCAGCGCGAAGCCCTCGCACATGGGCTCGAGGCCGACGTGCTCGTGACCTCGGGTGGGGTCTCGGTCGGCCCGCACGACCTGGTTCGGGCAATCCTGGGCGAGCTCGGCGTCGAAGAGGTCTTCTGGGGCGTCGCGGTCAAGCCCGGCAAGCCGATCTCGTTCGGCGTCGCTGGGCGCCGGCTCGTGTTCGGCCTGCCAGGAAATCCGGTCTCGGTGCTCGTCGGCTTCGAGCTCTTCGTTCGTCCCGCTCTGCTGGCACTGCAGGGCTGCGCCGATCCCGGGCCGCAGTTCGAGCGAGGCGTGCTCGGTTCGAGGCTCACGCGAAACCCGGCTCGAGACGAGCTCGTGCGCGCGCGGGTTCGCCGGCCCTCGGACGGCCCGGTGCTCGAGCCGCTCGCGGGACGCGAGTCACACATGATCGCGCGCGCGGCCGCGGCGGACGCGCTCGTCCTCATTCCACGTGGAAACGGTGACCTGAGCGCCGGCGAGGCCGTCGAGTTCCTGCGGATCTAGGGCCCGGCGGCCCGGTGTTGCTGCTCTGCCGGGCGCTTCCGGGTCCTGGAGGCGAGCACTGCTCTGCGCAGCAAGCGCCGCGCAGGCCCGAGCCGGGGCCGTTCGGCGGCACTTGGATACGGCCCATAGCGCCGCGCGGTGATCGCGGTCAGCTGGGCGGCGACGGCCAGCCACGCGCCGCCGACGAGCAGCGTCGGTAGCTTCACGTAGCCCACGGCTGCGAGCTGTGCGAGGTACCAGGGAGCGTCGAGGCCGAGCCCGAGCCGCGTCGCGATGGAGCCGACGAGAAGCAGCGGTCCGAAAAAGCCGCCGACCAGCGCAGCCAGCTGAATCGGCGCTGGGCTGTTCCGTGTTTGGGGAAGCCAGATCCACGCGTGCAGGGACGGCAGGACGAAGATGACTGCGTACGGGTTCATCGCCACGATCAGGAGCGAGAGCACGGCCAGGGCGAGCAGCGCGGCAACTTGGCCGGAAAGCTCCTCACCGTCCCCCAGGGGACGTCTGGGAACGAGGCGATCGCGGCCGAAGAGCCAGCCGAGCCCAAGGAGGGATCCGTACGCGACGAGCGCTAGCGCCGGCCACTCCGTTCCGGGCGACAGCTCAGGCGCGAGCGGTCGCGCAGCTCCGGTCGCCCACGCTCCGAGAAGCGCGAAGAACTCGAAGAGGAGCACCGCGAAGAGCCAGAAGAGCAGCCGTGTCCGGTAGCTCCGAAGCGCCGGAGCGAGCGGAATGTGCCGGCGGCGCAGGCGCGCGAAGAGGTCGACGATCACCGCCAGGGCCGGCAGCATGGCGACGAATAGGATCAAGACGATCGCCCAGCCGCGGACTGCACGAGCGCCGAGGTAGACATAGCTCGACGTCCCCTCCGCGAGCTCGACGTCGTCGTCCAGCGATTCGAGCAGCGCCTGGCCGGAGCGGCCGATGCGCGTCAACCGTGCGCCGTTGAGCCGGTCGGGCGTGTCGCCGAAAGCGGGCGGCGGGCGGTCACCGCCGGAGGTGAGCGCTACTGCCGCGACTCCGTGCGCCACGAACGGCGCCTGCTCGTAGAGGCTCAGCGGGAAGGCCAGGTCGAGCAGTTGGGAGAAGGCGCGCGGCCAGGTCGGCTCGGCGCCGGTCTGCTCGGTGAGCCGTGCGGCGGCGGTGCGCAGGAGCACCGGTGAGGCGAATCTCGGCGTATCACCGGAGAAGACGAGGTGCGGTCGGCCGCTTCCGGCGATCGCGTCCAGGTCGACGACGGCAACGACACGATCGCGATAGCGGTAGTGCGTGATGAAGTGCTCGGCGCCGAGGCCTCCGTATGCGCCCGCGTCGCTGGACAGAAAGAGAATCGAGTGGTTCGGCTGCGGAGGCTTCGGGGGCGCCTGCGGCGTCGCGTAGGAACGCGCGAGCTCGAGCAACGCGGCGGTTCCGGAGCCGTTGTTGTTCGCACCTGGGCTGGCGCCGGTGTTGTCGCGGTGCGCGACGACGACGATCAACTGGTTCGACCGGCCCTGGCGCGTCGCGATCAGGTTCTCGAGCGCGACCTCCCCGCGGCCGGGGATTTTCGCGTGAAAACGCTCGCGGCCGAGCTCCAGACCGTACTGCGTGAGCCGCTGGCCGACCCAGTTCGCCGCTCTGCGCGCGCCGGGAGTGCCGGGAACGCGGTCCGGGTTGTTGTTCGCGAACTGTTCCGCGGTCAGTCGGGCGGTCGCGCCGTCGAAGTCGGGCTGCAGCGTGGGCGCGGGAAGCGGCTGCGGATGGAAGACCGTGAATGCGGCGATCAGCAGTGGTATGCCGACGAGCAGCCACGTGCCCCGGTACATCCGGCTGTTGACGGGGCGATCGACCGAGCCGGGTCGGGGCCGGCGCCGCTCGCTGGAAGGCGGATGGGCGGCCATGCGTGGCAATAGTAGGGACGGCCCCGGCACAATTAGCCCGGATGCCGGACTCTTCGACCATCCTCCTCGTCGACGACGAAGACTCTGTCCAGAAGCTTCTGACCTATCCGCTCGAACGCGACGGGTTCCGCGTCGTGTCCGCGCGGGACGGCGAGGAGGCGCTCACGCGCTTTGCCGAGCAGACGGTCGACCTCGTCGTGCTCGACATCATGCTCCCGAAGCTCGACGGGCTCGAGGTCTGCAAGCGGCTCCGCGCGGAGAGCTCGGTGCCGATCATCATGCTTACGGCCCGCGACGACGAGTTCGACACGGTGCTCGGGCTCGAGCTGGGCGCCGACGACTACATCACCAAGCCGTTCTCGATCCGCGAGTTCCGGAGCCGGGTGCGCGCGCTGCTGCGGAGAGCGGGCGCGTCCCGCCGCGACGTTTCCGAAGCCGAGCCGCTCGAATCGGGCGCGCTTCATCTCGATCTCGACCGGCGCGAAGCGAGGGTCGACGGGCGCGCGCTCGAGCTGACGTACGTCGAGTTCGAGCTGCTCCGGACGCTTGTCGCCCAGCCTGGGAAGGTCTTCAGCCGTCGGGCGCTCCTGCAGGCGATCTGGGGCGATTCGTCCTATCGAGAGCCGCGGACGATCGACGTCCACGTCCGCCACCTGCGCGAGAAGGTGGAAGAGGACCCGAGCGAGCCCGAGCTGATTCTCACGGTCCGGGGCGCCGGTTACCGGCTGCGCGAAGCGTGAGGCACTTCCGGACAGTCGGCGCCCGCCTGGCGATTGCCCTCCTCGTCGTGGTTGCAGCGGTCCTGCTGGCCGTCTACCTGATCGTGATTCCGTCGCTCGAGGACCGGCTCGTCAACTCGCGCAAGGACCAGGTCGCGACGGTCGCCGAGGCCGTGGTTGCGAGCATCAACGCCAACCGGGCGCCCACCGACGACCTCGCGGCCGGCTACGCCTCGGCGTCGAACGCGCGCGTGACCATCTTCGATGTTTCGAGCCGCTCACCGCTGACGTTGTCCGATATCGCGGACGCTGGATGCGGCGCATGCGCCGGCATCAACGACGACCCAGTGGCCATGCGGGCGGCCCAGTCGCTTACGTCGACGCGCGGGGTGGTGACACGCGGCGGCCGGAAATACGCCGAGGCCGCGCAGCCGACTCGGAACCGACAGAACATCGTCCTCGTCTCCAATTCGATCGAGGACTCGCTCGACAGCGTCGCTCTCGTCGAGCACCGCCTCGTGATCTCGGCCCTGCTGGCGCTACTCGCCGCGTTCCTTCTCGGCTACGGGGGCGCGCGGCTGTTCGCACGGCGGATCCGGCGCCTCGAACGAGCGGCCGAGCGGATCGCGAACGGCAGGTTCGACGAGCCGATAGTCGACACGAGCCCCGACGAGCTTGGCCAGCTCGCCCGGGCATTCGAACGCATGCGCCAGCGACTCGTCGGCCTCGAGCACGCGCGCCGCGAGTTCATCGCCAACGCGTCGCACGAGCTCCGGACGCCGCTCTTTTCGCTCGGCGGTCACCTCGAGCTGCTGGTCGAGGAGGACCTTGACGAGGCGACCAGGCGTGAGTTCCTGGGGCGGATGCGCGAGCAAGTCGACCGGCTGACCAAGCTTGCCGGCGAGCTTCTCGACCTCTCCCGTCTTGACGCCGGCCGACTCCGAGTCGACCGGGACCCGGTCAACCTTGCGCAGGTCACGGAGCTCCTGCTCGAGGAGTTCGATTCGCGCGCTCAGGGCACCGGGCACGAGCTGTCACGCGACGGGGTTGACGGAAGCGCCACGGGCCTCGGTGACCAGCAGCGCATTCTCCAAGTCGGCCGGGCGCTCGTCGAGAACGCCCTGCGCCATACGCCTGAAGGCACGCGCGTCCTCCTAAGCGCTAGCCGGGACGGCGACCGTGTCGCGATCAGCGTGACGGACGACGGTCCCGGCATCTCCGATGCCGCCTCCGTCCATGTGTTCGAGCGCTTCTACCGCGGAGACACGGGTGGACGAGCGTCGGGCAGCGGGCTCGGTCTCGCGATCGCGCGTGAGCTCGCCGTTGCCATGCAGGGCGAGATCGAGCTCTCATCCGAGCCCGGTCGCACCGTGTTCACGTTCTGGCTTCCCGCAGCATCCAGCACCTCCTCTCCGGCGATCGAATAGGTTGTCAAGATTGACAACGAAGCGGACAGAGCCGAGGTGGCTACAGTTCCGCCCGTGCGCCGAGACCCGGGTATCGCGGTCGTAGCGCTCGCAGCAGCGGTGCTGGGGGGAGTTGTCGCGATGCTCGTCGCCTCGGCCGCGGGGCTCACCAACCGGAAGACGAGCACCGTGTACGTGCCGACAACCGCGAACGAGATCGGTTCAGGCAGCGAGCCGATCGCGCGCTCAGCGCCGCTCGGCGGGAGGGGCTTCAACCCCTCGCGCATCTACAGGGTCCGGTCGCCGGGCGTCGTGACCGTGTTCGCGGTCTTCGACTCCTCCGGAGAGCAGGAGGCGCAGGGCTCCGGCTTCGTCGTCACGCCCAGCGGCTACGTCCTGACCAGTGCGCACGTGGTGACCGACGTGGTCGAGTCGGCTCATCCAAGCGAGGCCCACGAGGTCTTCATCGCCTTCAAGGACGGAGACCGAGTCAAGGCGAAGATCATCGGCTGGGACGGATACGACGACGTGGCGCTGCTGAAGGTCGACCCTGCGGCACACCGGCTCGTGACGGTGCCGCTCGGTGACTCGGCACTCGTCCGCCCCGGTGACCCGGTCGCGGCGATGGGGAGCCCGTTCGGCAACGAGGACTCGATCGCGGTCGGGGTCGTCTCGGCGATCCACCGTTCGATCGCCTCACTGACCTCGTCGTACAAAGTCGTCGACGCCATCCAGACAGACGCGCCGATCACGCACGGAAACTCCGGCGGTCCCCTGTTCGACGCGCGTGGGCGCGTGGTCGGCATCAACGCGCAGATCCGCAGTGACTCGGGCGGCGCCGAGGGCGTCGGCTTCGCGGTGCCGATCAATGCAGCGAAGCGTTCGATGGGGCAGCTGATCGCGACGGGGCAGGTGGTGTACGCATTCCTGGGAGTGACGACCGAGGACCTCACCCCGACGCTCGCACGGCACCTTGGCTACTCGGTGAGCCGCGGCGCCATGGTCGGCGAGGTGCGGGACGGCAGCCCCGCAGATCACGCCGGCGTGCACGCAGGCGACGATCAAGAGATCTTCAACGGGCTCGACGTGACGACCGGCGGCGACGTGATCGTCGCGGTCGACGGACAGCCCGTGCGAAGCGCCGACCAGGTTGTGCGTGACGTCAGCTCGAGGCTCCCGGGCGAGACGATCCGGCTGACGGTCGTGCGCGGCCACACGCGAAAGACGCTGATCGCGAAGCTCGGCGCCAGGCCGGATACGGACACGAACCCCTGAGTCGATGACGTTACGAAGCTTCTCCCACGGGTATCAGGAGGACACGAGGTGATGTCCGTGCAAGATCATCCTTCGGCCGAGGTGGGCAGTCCGACCGTTCGACTGACGATTCCCGCGAAGGCCGAATACATCACGCTCGTGCGACTGGCATTGAGCGGGCTGTCCGGCCTGCGCCCGCTCAGCGACGAGACACTCGGCGATCTGAAGCTCGCTGTCACCGAGGCGTGCACGAACTCGGTGCGCCACGGCTACAACGAGGGCGAGGGGACGGTCGAGGTCATCTACGAGCTCCTTCCGGACCGGCTCGTGGTCGAGGTCGTGGACGACGGCCCCGGGTTCGACCCATCAGGAGATCGGCCGCTCGGCGAGGGTCTCGCCGAGGGCGGGCTCGGCATCGCGATCATCCAGGCGGTGTCCGACGAGTTCGAGGCCGGCAAGCAGAACGACGGCACCGGGTCCCGCCTTCGCTTCGTGAA
Organism: Actinomycetota bacterium; assembly: GCA_046734155.1. GTDB lineage: Bacteria > Actinomycetota > Thermoleophilia > Gaiellales > Gaiellaceae > VAXT01. Next base: position 8,066 of record JBKPQP010000141.1, read on the forward strand.
ATTCCTGGAGCAGTAGTCCCGAAGGCGCTCCACGTGCAGGAGGCGAGGGGTATCGTGCTGAACCCGTCGGGAACCGCCGATGCTCCATCTCGTCAACGTCGGACATAAGTCTCTGGCGGACTACGCGTCGCTGGCGTCGCGTGGTCTGATGACGGAGATCCGCCGGCTCGCCGAGCCGCTCCAAGGCAAGCGCATCGTCCATCTGTCTGCGACCGCCTTCGGCGGGGGCGTTGCGGAGATCAACTACGCGCTCGTGCCGCTGATGGCGGACGTTGGACTGGACGTCGAATGGCGGATCATCCAAGGCGACGACGAGTTCTTCGGGGTCACGAAGGCGATTCACAACGCGCTCCAGGGCGACCCCCACGGCCTCACGAAGCAGCAGGAGGCGACGTTCCGGCGCTACAACGCGCTGAACGCGGATCTGTTCGAGGACGAGTACGACTACGTGATCGTCCACGACCCGCAGCCGGCGGCGATGATCGACCACTTTCCGGACTCGGACGCACACTGGATCTGGCGTTGCCACATCGATCTCTCCACGCCGAACCGGAACGTGCTGGGTTTCCTCGCACCGTCGCTCGAGCGCTACGAGGCGGCGATCTTCCACATGCCCGAGTACGTATCCCGGCAGGTCGCGCTGAGGCAGGCTGTCATCTGGCCGCCCGCGATCGACCCGCTGACGCCGAAGAACATGGCGCTCTCGGCCGAGGACGCCTCCTACGTCGTCGACCAGTTCGGGATCCACCTCGAACGGCCGTTACTGACGCAGATCTCGCGCTTCGACCCCTGGAAGGACCCGCTCGGCGTGATCGATGCGTACCGCTCGGTTCGGCAGACCCATCCGGACGTGCAGCTCGCGCTCGTTGGCTCGATGGCACACGACGACCCCGAGGGCTGGGACTACTACAACAAGACGGTTGCGCACGCCGCCGGCGATCCGGACATCTTCATCCTGTCCAACCTGAACAACATCGGCTCGGTCGAGGTGAACGCGTTCCAGGTGCACTCCGCAGCGCTGATCCAGAAGTCGATTCGTGAGGGCTTCGGGCTGACGGTGACCGAGGCGCTCTGGAAGGCGAAGCCGACGATCGGCGGGCGGGCAGGCGGGATCGTCGCCCAGATCAAGGACGGGGAAACCGGTTGGCTCGTAGACTCGGCCGAGAAGTGCGCCGACGCCTGCCGCGAGATCCTCGACGACCCGGTGGGCGCGGCCGCTCGCGGCCGCCGGGGGAAGGAAGACGTCCGCGTGCGTTTCCTCATGCCGCGTCTCCTGCGCGACTGGCTCGCGCTCTTCAACCAGCTGGCCGGGAACGATCTCGGCGAGACCGCGCTCGAAACCGTGGCGGCTGCTTGACGTAGGCTCCCCGCCGATGGCGGCCCGCAGGAAGCTGATCGTCGTCTCCAACCGCGGCCCGGTGTCGTTCGCGCGCGACGAGGACGGCAACCGGGTGACGCGCCGCGGAGGCGGGGGGCTGGTGACGGCCCTGCGCAGCCTCGTCGCGCACCACGACGTGACGTGGATCGCGAGCGCGATGACCGACGAGGACCGGGCCGCCGCCGAGGAGGCGGGCGGCGAGGCGATCGACGAGGTCGCGCGCGACGGCTCTCCGTACCGGCTGCGGCTCGTCCCGCACGACCTGGCGGCGTACGACTGGTTCTACAACGTCGTCGCGAACCCGACGCTCTGGTTCCTCCAGCACTACCTCTGGGCGCTGGCCTACGCGCCAGACATCGATCCGGGCCTTCACCACGCGTGGGACGACGGTTACGTCCCGGTGAATCGATCGTTCGCCGATGCGGTGCTGGCGGAGCTCGAGACGCAGCCGGGCGCTTCCGTGTTCTTCCACGACTACCACCTGTACCTCGCACCACGGCTCGTCCGCGAGGCGCGGCCCGACGCGGCGCTCGCCCACTTCGTGCATATTCCGTGGCCGGAGCCGAACCTCTGGCGCGTCCTTCCGGAGCGGATCCGAAACGCGATCTACGACGGGCTCCTCGCCAATGACGTCGTCGGCTTCCATGCCCACCGCTGGCGCCGGAGCTTCCTGCGGTCGTCGCGGGACCTGCTCGAGGCCGACTGTGACTTCGAAGCAAGCGTCTGCTCGTGGCGTGACGGCAGGACGTTCGTGGCCGCCCGTCCCATCTCGGTCGACCCGTCCGAGTTCGAATGGGTTGCGGCGAGCGAGCCGGTTCTGGGCTTGGAGGCGGAGCTTGAAACGCGCCGGCCCGAGTTCCTGATCCTGCGTGTCGACCGGACCGATCCGTCGAAGAACGTCGTCCGTGGCTTCCGCGCGTTCGAGTTCTATCTCGACGCGCATCCCGAGATGCACGGCCGAGTGGGCATGCTCGCGCTTCTCGACCCGTCCCGGCAGGACATTCCCGAGTACGCCGAGTACCTGGGCGCGATTCAGCGCGCGGCGCGGGTGGTGAACGATCGCTTCCAGCAGGAGGGGTGGGCTCCCGTCGACCTGCGGATCGAGGACAACTTCCCGCTCTCAGTGGCGGCGTACAAGCAGTACGACGTGCTGCTCGTGAACGCGATCTACGACGGGCTGAACCTCGTCGCAAAGGAGGCGCCGCTCGTCAACGAGCGCGACGGGGTGCTGATCCTGTCCGAGAACGCGGGCGCGCACGAGGAGCTCGGGCCGTGGGCGCTATCGGTGAACCCGTTCGACCTGGAGGAGCAGGCGCAGGCGATCCACGCGGCGATCGAGATGGGCCGTGACGAGCGGCGGGCGCGGCTCGAGGCGATTCGGGAGTACGTGCGCACACACGACGTAGGCGCCTGGCTCGAGACGCAGCTCGAGGATCTCGATCGCTGGTCGGCGAAGGCAACCCGGTGAGCGACCTCTCGCACGTCGACGAGTCGGGGCGGGTGCACATGGTCGACGTCAGCGGGAAGGAGATTTCGCGTCGCCGGGCCGTTGCGCGGGCGAGTCTGCGGATGGCGCGGGAGACGGCCTCGCGCCTGCGGGAGCTGCCGAAGGGGGATGCGCTCACCGCCGCGCAGCTGGCCGGGATCATGGCGGCCAAGCGGACGAGTGAACTGATCCCGCTCTGCCATCCGCTGCCATTGACGCACGTGGACGTCGAGCTGTCGGTCGCGGAGACGGCCGTCGAGATCACCGCGTCGGCGGAGACGACCGCGCAGACCGGGGTGGAGATGGAGGCGCTCGTTGCGGCGACGGTCGCGGCGCTGACGGTCTACGACATGGCGAAGGCGGTCGACGACGGAATGGAGCTCTCGGAGGTGCGGCTCGTTGAAAAGACAAAGGAGGCCGTGTGAAGGCCGCCGTGCTGACGGTCTCAGACGGCGTCGACATGGGGACGCGCGACGACGCGAGCGGCGACCTGCTCGAGGAGCTGCTCGCCGGCGAGGGGTTTGAGGTCGTGCGGCGCGTCGTCCCGGACGAGCGGAGCGCGATCGCGGCGGCGATCGAGGAGCTGGCGGACGAGGCGCGGCTCGTGCTGACGACCGGCGGCACCGGCGTCGGTCCCCGCGACGTGACGCCGGAGGCGACGGCGAGCGTCCTCGAGCGCATGGTTCCCGGGATCGCAGAGGCTATGCGCGCCGACGCGATCGACAAGACTCCGCATGCATTGCTTTCGCGGGGAATCGCAGGAGTGCGCGGAACGACGCTCGTCGTCAACCTGCCGGGCTCGAGCGGCGGGTGCCGGGACGGGTTCGCGGTCCTGCAACCGGCGCTTCGCCACGCGCTCGAGTTGCTCGCGGGCGAGGAGACCGCGCACCGCCAGACGTGAAGCCGGCCCGGTTCATCTCGCTCGTCAAGTTCGAGCACACGATCTTCGCGCTCCCGTTCGCGTACGTCGGCGCGTTCCTGGCCGTCGACGGCGTCCCGTCGGCGCACGACCTGCTCTGGATCACGGTCGCGATGATCGGCGCCCGTTCGCTGGCGATGGGGCTCAACCGGCTGATCGACGCGGGCATCGACGCTCGGAATCCACGGACGGCGAGCCGCGAGCTTCCGTCTGGCCAGCTGACCGAACCGCAGGTCGCGCTCTTCTGCCTCGTCTCGCTCGGCGTGTTCCTGCTCGCCGTCTGGCAGCTCGACCCGATCGTCCGCTGGCTCTGGCCGATTCCCGTGGCCGGGTTCGTGATCTACCCGTACCTGAAGCGGTTCACCTGGCTCTCTCACCTGTGGCTCGGCGCCGTCGACGGGCTCGCGCCGATGGGCGCCTGGATTGCGATCACGGGCCATCTGCCACTCGCGGCCTGGCTGCTCGGGGCCGCCGTCGCCTGCTGGGTGGCCGGGTTCGACTGCTTCTACGCGCTGCTCGACGTCGACTTCGACCGGCGCGAGGGGCTGAAGTCAGTCGCGACTGCGTTCGGCGAACGAGGAGCGTTCTGGGCGGCGCGCGTGCTGCACGTGGCGACCGTCGGGCTGCTCATCTGGGTCGGCGTGCTACTCGACGTCGGCGTCTTCTACTGGCTCGGCGTCTTCGCGGTGGCGGTGTTGCTGATCTACGAGCACGCGCTCGTGCGGCCGGGCGACCTGCGGCGGCTCGACACCGCCTTCTTCTTGATGAACGGGATCATCAGTGTCACGTTCTTCGCGTTCGTGCTGCTCGACGTGGTCGTCTCGTAGCTAGCGCCAGTCCGGCTCGAGATCCCAGACGCCGTTCTTCGTGATCGGTTTCGGCGCGCCGCCGGCGGCGTCGACCACGTAGATGTCGTTCGAGTCGCCGCGCTTCGCGAGGTCCGAAACGAACGCGATCTGCGTTCCGTCGGGCGACCAGCTCGGCGAGCTGTCCTGCGCCTTCTCGTTCGTCAGCCGGCGCGGGTTGGCGCCGTCAGCATCGGCAATGTAGATCTCGTCGCTCGGCTGGCACTCCTCGAAGCAGGTCTGGCCGTTCTTGTCCCGCCCGCTCGAGAACGCGATGTGCTTGCCATCCGGCGCCCAGTCGGGCTCGGCAGCGCCCGGGATAACCTCCTTGGCGGCCTTGCCGTCGCTGTTCATCACGTACACGGAGGCCTTTGCGATGCCATTCGGGAACGAGACACGCGTGAATGCGATCTGGGTGCCGTCGGGGGACCAATCCGGCGTCACGAGGAGCACGCCCTTGGCTCGGAAGAGCTCGCGCTGGTCCGAGCCGTCCGCGTCCATGACGTAGAGCGCGGCGCTGGGGACCTCCGCCGACAGGTCGACGCCGCGGCTGAAGACGATGTGCTTTCTGTCTGGCGACCACGCGGGTGAGAAGTCCGGAACGGCGTTCTCGGTCAACCGTTCGACCTGGCCGCCGTCCGCGTCCATGACGTAGATGTCTTCGAGTGTCGGATCCTGGATGACTGCGTCCCCTGTGCCCGTGTACGCGATCTGCGTGGCGTCGGGTGACCAGGCGGGGGCCGTGCTGCCGGCGGCCTCGGACCCCTCCGGGCGCGAAGGGGTCAGCTGCTTCTGCGACTGTCCCGCCTCGTCCATCAACCAGATTTCACCCCAGCCGTTGTCGTTGACCGTGAACACGATCGGCTGGCTCGGGGCGCTGCTCGACTCGCCGCCGCACCCGGCCGCGACGGCCGCGATGAGAACGAGAGCGAGGAATGGGGTCCGACGAAGGGTCATGGATGGAGGAATCTAGACTCACGGACGTGATTCGCGCTCGAAAGTTGTCCAAGCGGTTCGGCGACAAGCGCGTCCTCGAGGGCCTCGATCTCGAGGTGCCGCGTGGCGGGTTCGTGCTCGTCACCGGGCCGAACGGGTCCGGGAAGACGACCTTGTTGCGGCTGTGCGCAGGTCTATTCGCTCCGACCGGGGGCGAGCTCGAGGTCGACGTTCCGCGCGGCGCGATCGGGTTCCTGGCGCACGAGCCGCTCGTCTACCGTGAGCTGACGCCGCTCGAGAACCTGGACCTCTACGGGCGGCTCTACCGGCTTTCCCAGCGGCGTGAGCGGGCCGGCGCGATGCTCGAGCGGTTCGGGCTCTGGCGGGTGCGAAACGAACGCGTGGGGACGTTCTCGCGCGGGATGCTCCAGCGCCTCGCGCTCTGCCGGACGTTCCTGCACGACCCGGATTTGCTGCTCCTCGACGAGCCGTTCGACGGGCTCGACGTAGAAGGTGCCGATCTGCTCCAGGCGGAGCTCACGGAGCGGACAGGGGTCACGGCCCTCGTCGCGACCCACGACCCGGAGGCGCTCGCCGGCCGCGCGAGCGCCCGCCTGGCATTGGCATGAGCGCGTACGCCGGAGACGTCGCAGCGCTCGCGCGCAAGGACCTGCTGCTCGAGCTGCGCTCGCGGGACACGCTGCCGGCGATGCTGCTCTTCGTCGTCTCGGCGCTGACGATCTTCCACTTCGCGCTTCCGAGCGGCTCGTCGGAGCGCGCCGAGACGGGCCTGCTGTGGATCGCGATCGTCTTCACGGCGCTTCTCGGGCTTACGCGCGCGTTCGCGGCCGAGCGGGAGCAGGGGCTCCTCGACGGGCTCGTCCTCGCGCCGTGCGACCGGAGCGCGATCTGGCTCGGCAAGACGATCGGCGTGACGGTGTTCCTCGTGCTGGCGGAGATCGTCGCGCTGCCTGCGTTCGCGCTCTTCTTCCACCCACTTTCCTGGGAGCTCGTCGCGGCAGTGGCCCTGGCCGACGTCGGCATCGCCGCGATCGGCACGCTGCTCGCCGCCATTGCGGCAGCGAGCCGTGCCCGAGAGCTCCTGCTCCCGCTCCTCTTCCTCCCGCTCGCGATTCCGGTCGTGATCGGCGGCGTCGGCGCGAGCATCGCCGCGAATCCAGGGACTTTCCTCGCCTTTCTCGTCCTGTACGACGCCGTTTTTGCGATTCTCTCGTGGGCGAGCTTTGAGTACGTGGTTACAGAGTGAACACAGAAGGGGGCCCTCGCTGCGCTTCGGGCCCCCACTTCTTGCTGCGGCGGCCGCGGCGCTGTTGATCGGCGGCTACGCGCTCGCGTTCTACTGGGCGCCCGAGGATGCGGACCAGGGCTTCAGCCAGAAGATCTTCTACCTGCACGTGCCGATCGCGCTCACTGCGTACGCATGCTTCGGGTGGGGAGCCTGGAAGGCGCTGCGGCTGCTCTGGACCGGCGATCGCCGTTACGACCTCGAGAGCTACACCGCGGTGCACATGGGCGTCATCTTCGGGCTGCTCACGCTGGTCACCGGCTCGATCTGGGCCAAGATCTCGTGGGGCGAATGGTGGACCTGGGGCGAGCGCCAGCTCGTGCTCTTCCTGATCCTGTTCCTCTTCTACTCGTCGTACTTCATGCTCCGCTACTCGACCGAGCCGGGGCCGCGCCGGGAGCGCAACTCGGCGGTGTACGCGCTGTTCGGGGTCGTTCTGATCCCCGTCAGCTTCCTCGCGGTGCGGATCGCCGGGACGATCCTGCACCCGACGGTCTTCACGCACGAGGGGGCGAACCTGCCCTGGCAGATGCTCGTCTGCTTTCTGATCTGCCTCGCCGGGATGCTCGCCCTGGCGGCGACGCTCTACCGCGTCGAGCTGACCGGGAAGCGAGCGGACGCGAGCCTGCGCGAGCTCAGGGAGCTGCTCGCGTGACGACCGCCGAGAAATACGTGACCGGCGCGTACCTCGTCCTGCTCGGGGCGTTGCTCGTCTATCTGCTGATCGTCGCGCTCAAGGTCTCGCGGCTCGAGCAAGAGCTCACCGACCTGACGCGCCTCGCGCGGGAGAAGCAGGGTGGCTGAGCTGCTCTTCTGGCCCGCGTTCCTCGCCTACGGCGAGGCGGCGTTCGCCTACGCGGGCGATGCGCGGCGGCCCGGGTCGATGGGCAGGCTCGCGACCTGGGGCGTGCGCATCGGCTGGCTCGTGCAGACGGCGCTTCTCGTCGCGCAGGCGGCACGCGCGGACGGCTTTCCGTGGGATACCTGGGCCGGCTCACTGAACCTCTTCGTCTGGCTCGTCGTCGGGGCATACCTGATCTGGGGCTGCAAGCCGCGGTTCCGGCTGCTCGGGCTCGTCGTGATGCCGTTGGCGGCGCTGCTCCTGGCGATCTCGTACGTCGCCGGAGGAGTGGACGGCTCCGGCACGACCGGCTATTCCTCGCTGTTCCTGGTCGCGCACGTCGGGCTCGTTCTGGCCGGCTTCGCGGGGCTGACACTCGCCGCTGCTCTCGCAGCGCTCTACCTCTGGCAGGAGCGGGAGCTGAAGCGGCGCAGCTCGACGGTCCTGCGCTTCCGCGCACCGTCGCTCGTCACGCTCGAGTCGCTCTTTGCGCGCACGATCGCCTATTCGCTGCCGGTGCTCACGTTGGGGATGGCCGTCGGCTTCGCCCGCCTTCGTCGCGACTCGCACCTCGACCCGCTCATCGTCCTCACCGTGTTGACCTGGGCGGTGTACGGCGCCTTCCTGGTGCTTCGGTTCGGAGCCGGCTGGCACGGGCGGCGCGCCGCGTACACGACGCTCGCCGGCTTCGCGCTCGTCGTCGCCATGCAGCTCAGCCTGCACATGGGGCACTTCGCATGAGCCTCGTCCTCGTCGGGACGTCGCATCGGCTCTCGCCCGTTGAGGTGCGGGAGCGTGTCGCCTTCGATCTGGAGGGCTCGGCGGAGCTGGCGCGGCGACTGGCCGGGGGCGGCGAGGCGGTCTGCCTCTCGACCTGCAACCGAACCGAGCTCTACCTCGTGGACACGGATCCCGAGGCGGCCGAGGCGCGAGCATCGACGGCGCTGCTCGAGGACGAGGTCGAGCTATATCGCATGACCGACGAGGCGGCGGCCCTGCATCTGTTCCGGGTCGCGGCGGGGCTCGACTCACTCGTCCCCGGTGAGGGCGAGATCCTCGGCCAGGTGCGCGACGCGTACGAGGCCGGCGCGCACGGGCCAGTACTCGACCGGTTGTTCCGCGAGGCGCTTCGCGTCGGGAAGAAGGTGCGGACGGAGACTGCGATCAACGAGAGCCCGTCGTCGGTCTCGTCCGCGGCAGCAGCGCTTGCCCAGCAGGTGTTCGGCGACCTGGCGGACTGCCGCGTGCTCCTCGTCGGCGCCGGCGAGGTGAGCGAGCTCGCTGCGCGGGCGCTCGCGGCCCGGGGCGCGACGGTCGGGGCGGTCACGAGCCGCACGCAGGCGAATGCGGAGAGGTTGGCAGGCGCCTTCGATTCGCACGCCGTTCCGTTCGACCGGCTCGGCTCGGAGCTCGAGCACGCCGACGTCGTCGTCTCCTCCACGAGCTCGGCGGAACCGATCCTTTCCCGCGACCAGGTGCCCGCTCGGAGCGGCCGCCCGCTGTTCGTAATCGACCTCGCCGTTCCGCGGGACGTCGACCCGGCTGTCGCCCGGCTCGAGGACTGCTACCTGTACGACATCGACGACCTCCAGGCGGTTGTCCGCGAGAGCCTTTCCGGCCGTCGACGCGAAGCCGAGCGCGCCGAAGCGATCGTGGAGCGCGAGGCGGAGCGCTTCCGGGACTGGCAGGCGAGCCTCCAGGTCGTCCCTGCGATCGCTTCCCTGCGCGAACGCGCCGAGAGCATTCGCTCGGGAGAGCTGGCGAAGGCCGAGAGTCGCCTCGAGGGCCTCTCGGAGAGCGAGCGCCGTACGGTCGAGTCGCTGACCACGCAGATCGTGAACAAACTCCTGCACGTACCGATCGTGCGGCTCAAGCAGGCGGCCGCGGCCGAGGGCACGGGCTACGTTGAGGTTGCGCGTGACCTCTTCGACTTGCCAGAGGACGATGCTGGTCAGAGTCGGAAGCCGCGGAAGTAGGCTCGCGCTCACGCAGGCCGAGCTCGCTGCGAACGCGATCCGCGGGCCCGGCATCGAGATCGCGCTCGTTCCGATCACGACCGCCGGCGACCGGGACCGGACGAAGCCGTTCGGCCAGATCGGCGAGCGCGGCGTCTTCGTCAAGGAGCTCGAGGAGGCGCTGCTCGACGGGCGTATCGACGTTGCCGTCCACTCCGCGAAGGACATGACCTCTAGCGACGCGGCCGGCCTCGCTGTAGGCGCCTATCTGGCGCGCGAGGATCCGCGGGACGCGCTCTGCGGCGCGACCGCGATCGAGCCCGGGATGCGGATCGGCACCGCTTCGATTCGCCGGCGCGCGCAGCTGCTCGCGCTGGAGTCGTCGCTCTCGATCGAGCCGTTGCGCGGGAACATCGATACGCGCCTTCGCAAGCGCGGTGAGCGCGGTCTCGACGCGGTCGTGCTCGCGGCCTGCGGGCTCGACCGGCTCGGGCTCGGAAGCGAGATCGGCCACCGCTTCGAGCCGGACGAGATCCTGCCGGAGGCGGGACAAGGGGCGCTCGCGTTGCAGGTCCGGGTCGGGGAGAAGCACCTTGTCGCAGCCGCGAGTGATGCGGAGACGGCGCGCCGGGTCGAGCTCGAGCGCGCGTGCGTGGCGGCGATCGGCGGCGGCTGCCTTGCGCCGATCGCGGCCCATCACGACGGAGAGATTCTCACGGCACTCGTGGCAGACCCGGACGGCCGCTGGGTCGAGCGTCGCACCGGCGACGACCCGGCCGCGCTCGCCTCGGAGCTGGCCGCACTCGCCGCATGAAGGTCGTCGTGACGCGTCCGCGCGCGCAGTCGGGGCCGCTCGCCGAGCGCCTCGAGGCGCAGGGGCACGAGGTCGTCGAATGCCCGCTGATCGAGATCGAGCCCACGACCGAGCCAGTCGAGGTCGAGGGTTACGACTGGGTGATCGTGACGAGCCCGAACGGAGCCGCTGAACTGGTCCGGCGAGCGAGCGGGCAGCTGCCGCGGGTGGCGGCGGTCGGCCCCGGAACCGCTGAAACCTTGCGGGAGCTCGGCGTCGAGCCTGCGTTCGTCCCGACCGTCTCGTCGCAAGACGGGCTCATCGCCGAGTTTCCACGCCCCACCGGGCGCGTGCTGTTCGCGGCGGCGGCAGGGTCGCGCCGCGGGCCCGTCGACGAGCTCGGGGCCGAGTTCGTCCCGCTCTACACGACCCGGCCCGTGCGGCCCGCCGAGGCTCCTGACGGTGACCTCGTGGTGCTCGCCTCCGGGTCGGCAGCGACGTCCCTCGCCGCCCTCGGGGTCGACCTTCCGGTCGTCTCGATCGGGCCTCAGACCACAAAGGCGGCAGAGGCGGCCGGGCTTCAGGTCGTCGCCGAGGCCGAGACGCACGACTTGGACGGCCTCGTCGCGGCCGTCGGTTCGTTAGCGTCGCGCTGACGTGCTGGTCACCTTCCTCAGCGACTTCGGGCTCGAGGACGACTTCGTGGGCACCTGCCACGGCGTGATGAAGGTGATCGCCCCCGACGTCGAGATCCTCGACATCACGCACGGGATCCAGCGGCACGGCGTGCTCCAGGGCGCGCTCGTGCTCGCGAACACGCTTCCGTATCTGCCGAAAGGCGTGCATCTCGCCGTGGTCGACCCCGGAGTCGGGAGCGGCCGCCGTGGCCTCGCCTTGCGCTCCGGCGACGATCGGCTCTTCGTCGGCCCCGACAACGGGCTGCTCGTCCCGGCCGCCGAGAAGCTGGGTGGAATCGAAGCGGCGCACGAGATCACGAACCCGGACTACGTGCTCCACCACGTCTCGGCGACGTTCCACGGGAGGGACGTTTTCTCGCCGGTGACGGCGCACCTCGTCCGCGGAGTCAAGCTCGAGGACGTCGGCCCGGAGATCGAGCCCGAGTCGCTCGTCAGGCTCGAGGTGCCGAAGGCCGACGTCACGCAGCGGCGGATCCGCGCCTCGTGCCTCTACGTCGACCGCTTCGGGAACATGGAGCTCAACCTGACGCGGAAAGACCTCGAGACGCTCGACGCCGAGCCGGGCACGCGCGTGGAGCTGGAGATCGGGTCGGAGCGCTACTACGCCGTGACCGCGCGGACGTTCGGCGATGCCCGCGACGGCGAGATCATCCTCTACGAGGACGCGTACGAGAACATCGCGATCGCAATCAGCGGCGGCAGTGCGGCCGGCACGTTCTACTCGGCGGAGCCCGGTGTCCAAGTCGTGATTCGGCTGGCCGACTAAGTGCCCCCAGCAATACATGCCGGCCTCTGGCCCGCGATCACGCGGCGCCAGAGTCCACCCTCCTCCTCACCAAGGTCTTTGGGCCTTGCCTCGTCGGAGCGCGGCATCTGGACTAAGGCGGCCGCGCCGGCAAAGCCGGCACGGCCTCTTGTGGTCGGCGCCCACGAGTCGGCGCCTCGGGCTCGCGACCCAGAAGCTCGACGGCATTACTGGAAGGGGCACTAATGCTGGAGCAGCTTGGCCGCAAGTTCGCGCGCTTCACCACGAACCAGGTTGTTCGCCGTCCGCGGCTCTGGCCGGCGTTCCGTTGGTTGACGCGCTCGCAGTTCAACAGGATCGCTCCGCGCTGGGACGAGATGCGCTCGCCCGAGGCGTTCGCTCCGCTCGAGGCGGCTCTCGATGCGCTCGACCTGAGCCCGGGACGCGCGCTCGATCTCGGGACCGGCACCGGTCGGGCCGCGTTCGTGGTCGCACGCCGCTACCCGGAGGCGGAGGTGGTCGGCGTCGACATCGCGGAGGACATGCTGGTCGAGGCCAGGCGGCTGACTCCGCCGGAGCTCGCGGGCCGCGTGCGATTCGAGCAGGCCGATGCGGAGCGGCTTTCGTTTTCCGACGGCTCCTTCGACCTCGTTTCGCTCGCGAACATGATCCCGTTCTTCGAGGAGTTGGCGCGGGTCACGGCGCCGGGCGGGGCAGTGGTGTTTTCATTCTCGGCGGGGCCGGAGACGCCGATCTACGTGCCCCCCGACGTACTCCGCGCGAGGCTTGGGGAGCAAGGTTTCACGGAATTTGCGGACTTTGCAGCCGGAAACGGCACGGCGCTCGCATCACGCAAACCCCGCGAGGCGTAGGGTTCTTCGCAAGAGGACGTCGGCGGCACGGAGACACCGGCCCCGACGTCCTTTTTTGCGCGCTCTGCGCAAAAAAGTGAGAACCGCGAAGCGGTTCGAACTACCGGCCTCGAGGGTCGAGCGCGGGGTCATGTTGACCGCAAGGCGACCTGGCTACACTGCGGGGCGCGGCGAGGTAGCTCAGTTGGTAGAGCACACGGCTGAAAACCGTGGTGTCGCCGGTTCGATTCCGGCCCTCGCCACCTGAGGTTGCCCCGGCGCGTTCAGACTGGGACTTTGGCGGCTGTCAGGCGGCCCAGGAGGCCGTCGACGAACGCGTTCTTGAGGAGAACGTCGTCCGCGCCTGAATCCTTCGCCGCCGAGTGCAGCGCAGGCGCATCGTCTCCCGTGAGCGCGATCAGGCACAGATGCGGATGGTCGCGTCGGAGCCGCGCCATGACCGTGACACCGTCCAGGAGAGGCATGTGCAAGTCGAGCACGACCGCATCTGGCGCGAGCTCGTCGACGAGCTCGATCGCAGACAGCCCGTTCGTCGCCGTCGCGACGACCGACAGCTCGCGCTGGGCTTCGATCAGCTCACGCAGCGACGCGAGGAAATCCGCATCGTCGTCGGCGAGCAGCACGCGAACTCCACCTTCGGCCGTCACAGTCTTCAAGAACTCGAATATTCAGCCCGCGGGTGCGACCGAGTCAAGCAGCTTCGGAAGAATCTCTCGCGGATCGCCGGAAACGGACACGTCCGCGTCGTCCGGAGCCTCGCCGCCGATCGTGGCGATCACCCGCGCCTTGACGACTCCGCCCCAGTGCTCGAGGTCGTCGCCGACCCCGACTCCGACGTAGAGTCGCGGCGCGACCGGGCGGCCTAGGAGGCCGATCTGCCGCGTCGGCTCGACGAGACCCGTCTCACACGCCTCCCGGGTGCCCGCGAGCGCAGCGTCCAGATCGTCGATCTCCGCCAGTACCTCTGCTGGAACCGTCGCGCCGACGCCCACGACGACGTCCTTCTCGTCCAGCTCGAACGACTCGCAGTCGCGCTCCCGCTGGACAAGCCTGACCTTGGGTTCCGGAAGCGCGCCGACGTCGAGACGGCGCACCTCGGTCTCGAACTCCTGCGGCTGTAGCGGCTCGTACATCCGCGGGAGCACAGTCGCCAGCTGCGGGGTCGTCGCTCCGAGAATGACCGAGACGATGTTCCCGCCGTAGGCCGGCTTCTGCTGGAGCAGGCGGCCCGCCTTCGCGATGTCGACACCAACGCAGTCCGCGGTCATCCCGAGCTCGAGATCCCCGGCTGCACGCGGGCCGTAGTCGCGGCCGCGACCCGTTGCGGGAATCAGCATGGCGCGCGGCAGATGTTCGGCGAGCACGCGCCGTAGGACCTCTGCCCAGAGCTCCGGGTGATAGTCGGCGAGCGCGGGGTCCCCGACCGTGTAGACGATCTCGGCTCCGTACGCGGCCGCCTCTTTCATTGCCGAGTCGAGGTCGTGGCCGATGAGCAGCGCGACGGCCCGGCCGCCGAGCTTGCCCGCCAGATCGCGGCTCCGTGCGATCAGCTCGAGAGACACGCGGCGGTGGCGACCGTCGACGAGCTCAGAGACGCTCCAGCAGTCGTACTGCGCTCCGGGCTCTTCGGCAATGGTGTCCGGCTTGTCCCAACTTGGTTCCTCGGGCGCGCGCTCGGCCAGCAGCTCGCGTACTCGGGCCGCAGCTTCCTCCGGGCTCGCTGCTCGGATCCCTGCCCGCTCGGGCCGCGAATCGCGGACCGCCATCACACGGGTCGGCGAGCCCGTTTGACCGAAGCGCTTCTCGTACGGCTGGAGGTCGTCGACGAGGTCGGTCGCCTGCCAGATCGTAATCTCGTCGCCTGCGCTCCCGGTCGGCGCGTCCTCCGGGGGGCGGCCGACAGAAACGACGAGCGGGAGATCGGCCTCGTACACGTCGTGCCCGAAATCCGTCTCGCGGGTGAGTCGCAGCCCGTCCCCGTCGCGCTCGAGCGCCGAGATGCTGATCGCGTGCGGCCAGCCGAGGAACGCGGCGACCTGAGGCGGCACCTGCCACGTCTCGGAGTCGAGCGCCTTGCGCCCGCAGAGGACGAGGTCCGCGCCTTCCTTCTCGATCGCGAGCGCGAGCGTGCGCGAGGTGCCGAGCGTGTCCGCGACGGCGAAGACCCGGTCCGAGAGGTGGATTGCCCGCTGTGCACCGATCGCGAGTGCCTCGCGTAGTGCCTCGTCGGCCTGTGGCGGGCCCATCGTCATGACCACCACCTCGTCCGCCAGCCTGGCCGCGTGCTGGATCGCGTATCGATCGAAGGTGTTCAACTCGAGCGGCACCCCCTCGCGCTTGAGGGAGTGCGTCTCCTCGTCGAACTCGATCGCTCCGAGCGCCGGCACCTGCTTGACGAGGCAGATCGCCTTCATAGCTGCGAGCCTATATACCCGTGCTCGGGATCCTGTACGACATCCACGGGAACGTACCGGCGCTCGAGCGGATTCTGGCCGACGCGGACGGGCTCGAGATCGACCGGTGGTTGCTCGGCGGCGACTACGGGACGCCGAGCCCCTGGCCCGAGGAGACGATCGCGCGGCTCAAGGAACTGCCCAACGCGACCTGGATTCGTGGCAATGGTGAGCGCTGGCTCCGCGAGCCGCCGCTCGACCGGCCCGAGGTAATGGAGGTCTACGACGCCTTCCATGGCTCCTACGACGAGAAGCTCGTCGACTGGCTCTACAACCTGCCGCCCCAGGCCGAGCTGGACGGGATCCTCTACGTCCACGGTTCGCCGCTCTCGGACGTCGAGAGCTTCCCGCCAAAGCCTTCACACGACGATGAGCGGATGCTCGCGGGCGTCCACGACCGGACCGTCGTCTTCGGCCACAGCCACCAGCAGTTCCGTCGGCCGGGGCCGAACGGGACCGCGCTCGTCAATCCGGGTAGCGCCGGCATGCCGCTCGACGGCGACGTGCGCGCGGCGTGGGCGACCTGGGACGACGACTTCGAGTTCCGCCGGACCGAGTACGACGTCGCACGCGCGGCGGCGGGTTACCGGTCGATGGGCGGGGACTTCGGCGAGTTCGCGGCTAACCGGATTGAGCGTGGCTCGGACTAGATAGCTTCGCGTCGACGGAGATCTCGACGTTGCCCTCGAGAGCCTTCGAGACCGGGCAGTTTTCCTTCGCGCCCTCGGCCGCTTCGCGGAACGCAGCCTCGTCGAGCCCGTCGACCTCGCCTTCGATCTGAAGTTGGATCTTCGTCATTCGGAAGCCGGCGTCGGTCTTGTCGAAGGTCGCGGTCGCGTTGGACTCGAGGCGGGTCGGTTCGTGGCCGCTCTCGGCCAGAACGTGAGAAAGCGCCATCGAGACGCACGTGGCGTGCGCTGCCGCAATCAGCTCCTCCGGGCTGACGCCCTCGGCGTTTTCGGCCCGCGCGGACCAGCTCACGCTCTCGTCGGAGACCACGCCGCTCCCGGTCGAGACGCGGCCCGAGCCGCTCATCAGGTCGCCTTCCCAGGTCGCTCGTGCGGTCTTGTCAGTCATTCTCGTCCTCCTTTTCCTCGCCGGAGCCCGACGGTCGATAGTACGTCTTGCCTTTGAGCGGCTCCGGGAGGTGGTCGACCTCGAAGCCGTGTGGATCCGAGTGCGGATAGACGTACCCCTTCCCGCGCCCGAGCTTTTTCGCACCGTAGTAATGGGTGTCGCGCAGCTCGTCCGGCGGGCGCACGTGCCCGTGCTCGCGGACGTCCTTGGCGGCCTCGCCGAGCGCCATGATGACTGCGTTCGATTTCGGCGCGCGAGCCAGGTAGATCGCGGCCTCGGCGAGGTTGAGCCTCGCCTCGGGGAGCCCGACGTGCTCGACCGCCTGCGCGGCGGCGACGGCGACGACGAGCGCCTGCGGGTCGGCGAGCCCGATGTCCTCGGACGCGAGCACGATCATGCGTCTCGCTATGAAGCGCGCATCCTCGCCGCCTTCGAGCATCGCGGCCAGGTAGTAGACGGATGCGTCCGGGTCG
Organism: Actinomycetota bacterium; assembly: GCA_046734155.1. Lineage (GTDB taxonomy): Bacteria > Actinomycetota > Thermoleophilia > Gaiellales > Gaiellaceae > VAXT01. The sequence goes on from JBKPQP010000141.1 coordinate 24,843, forward strand.
GACCCGCGCATCGACTTGATGAAGGCGGACACGAAGTCGTAGTGGGCGTCGCCGCCCTTGTCGTAGACGAGCGGGCGCTTGCGGGCGGCATCGTCCACGTGGACCTGGCCGAGGGCCTGTCCCTCGGACCTGGCCGTTTGGGACGCAAGCTCGAGGATGTTCAGCGCGTTGCGCGCGTCGCCTCCGGCTCGGCGCGCGATCAGCTCGACCATTTCGTCGGAAGCTTCGGTCCCGAGCTCGTCGGCTCCGCGCCGCACGATCAGCGCCAGCTCGGCCTCCGAGAGCGGCTCGAGCTCGTAGATCTGCGACCGCGACAGGAGCGCGGAGTTGACCTCGAAGTACGGGTTCTCGGTCGTCGCGCCGATCAGCGTCAGGATCCCCTCCTCGACAGCAGGCAGGAGCGCGTCCTGCTGCGCCTTGTTGAACCGGTGGATCTCGTCGAGAAAGAGGATCGTCCGCTGCCCGTGGGCGCCGAGCCGCTCTCGCGCACCCGCGATCACCTCGCGCACCTGCGACACCGTCGCGGAGACCGCGGACAGCTCCTCGAAGAACGCGCCGGTCGTGTTCGCGATCACCCGTGCCAGCGTTGTCTTCCCGCTCCCGGGCGGGCCATACAGGATTGACGAGCCGACGCGGTCCTCGCCGATCGCGAGCCGAAGAGCCGACTGCTCCCCGAGGATCTGCTCCTGGCCGACGAAGTCCTCCAGCCGTTGCGGGCGCATCCGGAGCGCGAGCGGCGCGGTCTCTGGAAGCCGTTCGTTGGCTGCATCTGAGAACAGGTCGCCCACGGCCACCGAAGTATGCTGGGCGCGGACCCAGCCAAGGAGGGCACGAGATGGCGTTCGAGGAGTTGAAGACCAAACAGAGCGTGATGTGGGGAAGCGGCCCCTTCGAGAAGATCGCGGACACGATCTCCGATCTCCACGAGACCGTCGCCGATCGGTTGCAGCCGGCTCCCGGCGTCAAATGGCTCGATCTCGGCTGTGGCACAGGGGCTGTTGCAGAGCGCGCCGCGGCGCACGGAGCCGAAGTGACAGGGATCGACCTCGCCCCTGTCCTCATCGAGACGGCGAAGCAACGCGCGGAGCAGCGTGGCCTCGACATCGACTACCGGGTCGGTGACGTCGAGCGCCTCGAGGTCGACGATCACGCGTACGCCGTCGTCTCGTCCGTCGTCGGGACGATGTTTGCGCCGGACCATCAGGCCGTGGCGAGCGAACTGGCTCGCGTCACGAAGCCGGGCGGCCGTCTCGGCCTCGCAAACTGGACGGCGGAGGGCGGGGTCGGGAAGATGTTCGGGATGATGAAGCCGTTCGCGCCTCCGCCACCGGAAGGTGCTGGGAACCAGTTCGACTGGGGTCGTGAGGACTACGTGCGAGAGCGGCTCGGCGATGCGTTCGAGCTCGAATTCGAGCGCCACGTCTCCCATTACCGGGTTCCGTCGGGCGAGGAGTACTGGGTGTTCTACTCCACCAACTACGGTCCGACGCGGACACTCGCCGAATCTCTGGACGACGGCCGCCGCGAGGAGTTCCACGAGGCGTGGATCGACTTCTTCGAGTCGACCTACGGATCGAACGGCGAGATCGACCACGACCGAGAATGGCTGCTCGTGCTCGGGACACGCCGCTGAGCGCGACCGTCTCGCTCCGTGACGAGGTGACGACGCTCCTCTCGGAGCTGATCCGCCTGGACACGGTCAACCCGCCCGGCAACGAGACCCGCGCGGCCGAGCATCTGCGTGCGTATCTCGAGTCGAACGGAGTCGCCTGCGAGCTGTACGCGAAGGTCCCCGAGCGCGCGAACCTCGTCGCCCGGATCCCGGGCACGGGAGACGGCCCGCGTCTGGCGTTCCTGTCCCACACAGACACGGTGCTCGCCGATCCGACAGAGTGGGAGGTCGACCCGTGGTCGGGCGAGCTCCGCGACGGCGAGATCTGGGGGCGCGGCGCGCTGGACATGAAGGGCCAGGTGGCGGCGACCGCGGTCGCGATGGCGTCGCTCGCCCGCGAGGGGTTCCAGCCGAAGGGCGACGTGATCTTCATCGCGGCCGCCGACGAGGAGGTCGGCGTCGACTTCGGCCTCGCCTGGCTCTGCCGAGAGCATCCGGACGCGGTGGGCGCGGAGTACTCGCTGAACGAGGGCGCGGGCGACCGCGTCGAGCTTGCCGGAAGGCCGTTCTACCTCGCGTCGGCGGCTGAGAAGATGAGCTCGCCGTTCGTGCTGCGTGTGCGGGGCCGGAGCGGGCACGCTTCGATGCCGTCGATCGCGGACAACGCGCTCGTCAAGGCTGCCAAGCTGATCGAGCTCCTCGGTGAGTTCAGGCCCGAGCCGCGGCTCGAGCCCGAGGTGTCCGCGCTCTTCGAGGCTGCCGTCGGCGCGCCTCCGGAGGACGCCAACCAAGTGCTCGAGGCTGCGCGGCTGGTCGATCCGATCGCCGTCGAGCTCGTCGAGCCGCTGCTCGGGATGACCTTCTCGCCGACGATGGCAACGGCCTCGCAGAAGCGGAACGTGATCCCCGCGCTCTGTGAGGTGACCGTCGACTGCCGGCTGCTTCCGGGCCAGACGCAGGCCGAGGCGGAGCAGGTCGTCCGCAGCGTGCTCGGCGAAGCCGACTACGAGCTCGCATGGGTCGAGGGGCAGGGCGGTACGCGCTCGCCGACGGAAGGGCCGCTCTGGGATGCGATCGCGGGTTGGGTGGCGGAGACCGAACCGGAGGCGGCGCTGGCGCCGATCTGTCTCTCGGGCTTCACGGACAGCCACTGGATGCGCGAGGCCTTCGGGAGCGTCGCGTACGGGTTCTTCCCGCTGCGCTATATGGACCCGCAGCTCGCGACGCGGCTCGTCCACTCGGCGAACGAGCGAGCCCGCGTCGACGACCTCGAGCTCGGTGTGGACTTCCTGCGCTACGCGGCGCGGGCAATGACCTAGGCGCTACGCTCAGAAACATGGCCGCCGAACCGATTCGTCTCGGAGGGATGGCGCTCACGAACGGCGTGCTCGTACACGGGCCTAGCTCGTGGGCGCTTGCGATCCGTCTGCCCGACGGGCGGCTCGAGGTCGCGGCAGAGCGCAAGCGCTACCGCGCATCCGAGGTGCGGAACCCGCTGCTGCGCGGGCCGGCTCGACTCGCGGAGGCGATTTCGCTGCTCCCGACGGCCAAGCGCCGGCTTCCCGGCGCCAAGTTGCCGTTCGAGCGGCCTCGCGTCTTGACGGCGATGATCGCCGGCGCGGCCGTCACCCAGATCGCACGCGGCTCGAAAAGCCTGTCGCCGGCTGCACGCGAGATCGTCGCCGCGATCGCGTCACTGGCTCCAGCCGCAGTCGCGCTCCGCAGCTCCGAGCTCGCCGCCTACCACGGCGCCGAGCACATCGCGATCGGCACGTACGAGCACGGCGAGGAGCGCGAGAAGGAGCACGAGCGCTGCGGCTCGCACCTCGTCGGCCCGCTGCTCGGCTCCCTCGTGATCGGAAACGTCATCGCCTCGCGCGCGCCGAAGCAGTTCCGGCTCGCAGCGCGTGGTCTCGCGTCGCTGGCCGCGGTCGCAGTAGCGACTGAGGTCTTCTCGTGGATGGTGCGCAACCCGCAGCATCCGCTCTCGAAGGCGTTGGCGAAGCCGGGACACGAGCTCCAGCACCGCCTTGCGACGGCCGAGCCGACCCCCGAGCAGCTCGAGGTCGCGGAGGCCGCGCTCGCCGCGTGCCTCGCACTCGAGGATGGCGACTCGCACTAGGAACCAGCGGCTCGATCCGGAAGTCTTCGACCTCCCGGTCGAGAAGATGCGGGCCGGCTACTACACGGACGCCTACTTCAACCACGCGCGCGCCACACTGCTCGAGGATGGCCGTCATCCGCGCGTTGTTATGCAGGTCTTCCAGAAGAACAGCTCGTACCTGGGAGGCATGGACGAGGCGATCGCGATCCTCAAGCTCTGCTCGCACGACTGGGAGGAGCTGACCGTCCACGCGCTGTACGACGGCGACCGTATTGAGCCCTTCGAGCCGGTCATGCACATCGAGGGCGACTACACGCTGTTCGCGCACCTCGAGACGGTGTACCTCGGCGTGCTCGCCCGCCGCACGCTGATCACGACCAACGTCGTCCGCGTGCTCGAGGCTGCGCGCGGCAAGCAGATCCTGTTCATGCCCGCGCGCCACGACCATCACCGCGTCCAGACCGGCGACGGCTACGCGGCGCATGTGGCCGGCCAGGTCGTCGGCGCGCCGATCAGTGTCACCACGGACGAACAGGCATCCTGGTGGGGCGGGAAGGGCGTCGGCACCGTGCCGCACTCGTTGATCGCGTCCTTCGGCGGGAACACGGTGCTCGCGGCGACGAAGTTCGCGGACTGGGCGCCCGAGGACCTGAACGTGACCGTGCTCGTCGACTTCGAGAACCACTCGGTCGAGACGGCGCTCGACGTCGCTCGCGCGCTTGGGCCCCGGCTCTGGGGCGTGCGTCTCGACACGTCGGAGAAGCTCGTCGACAAGTCGTTGTGGGACGAGATGGGCGAATTCAGGCCGACCGGGGTCAACGAGCGGCTCGTGCGGAAGGTGCGAGACGCGCTCGACGCGGACGGCTTCGAGCACGTGAAGATCGTGGTCTCCGGCGGCTTCACCGTCGAGAAGATCGAGGCGTTCGAGCGAGCGGGAGTGCCGGTCGACTCGTACGGCGTCGGCTCGTCGCTCATTCGAGGCGAAAACGACTTCACGGCCGACGTTGTGATGACCGACGGCCGCACGTCGGCGAAGGTTGGGCGCCACTTCACGTCGAGCGAGAGGCTCGAGCTGGTCAGCTGACGGTTTCTGCGATCCGCTCGCCGATGCCCGGCCATTCCGCGAGCGGATCGATCGAGCGGACGACGTGCATCCCGGCAGCCGCGAAGCGCTCGAACGCAGCGTTCGCTTCGCTCGTGTAGTCGACCGCGCCCGGGACGACGACCGGCGACGTGCAGTCCTCGAGTAGGAAGACACGCTCAGCGAGCCGGTGAACCTCCGTGTCACCTGCGAGCAGGTCGTCGATCGTCCATGCGACGCAGTGGCTCTTCGCCTGGCCGGCCACGACGACCGCGTCGTAGCCGAGGAGCTCCTCGATCAGATGCTCGTTCCGCTCGCCGAGTTCCTCGCCGTCGGGCCCGAGTGTGACCTCCGGGCCGAGGATCGAGTAGTGCTCGGTCAGTGTCTCGTCGCCCTTGACCTGGAAGGACGGCTGCGTCTCGCGCGCCATCCCGTGGAAGACGAACGCTTCCTCGACCGACGAGACGAGCGCGTGCCCGATCCCGCCGAGCAACGCGTGGTACGGCCAGATCGTCAGCTCGTACTTCCCACCCTCCGCCAGAGCCCGTGTGTAGTGGGCGAGCTGCCGCTCCGCGTAGTCGCGGTCGAGCCCGAGGCTCGCGCACACGGCGGGGTTCACGCGCCAACGGCCGGACCCGACGTCGTCGGCCGAGACGAGCGTGTACGGGTCTGGGTGGTTGCCCTCCGCGTCCACGAGCCAGACCGCGTGGAAGATTTGCATCGCCCGGTGCGTGTCGAGGCTCGGCACGATCTGCGTGATCGCGCCGAGGTTGCGGTACAGGAACTCGCACAGCCGCCGGTTGTCGTCGACTGCGCCCGTCCCGGACCGCCCTCCGACGAAGAGCTCGAAGCCGGGGACGCAGAACGTGTTCTGGACGTCTACGGCGAGCAGGCAAATCCGAACGGCATCCTCTGTGGCCGGCCCGATCCCGTGCTCCTCGGCCCATAGTCGGGCGTCGCGAGCGCGCTCCTCGTATGGGACGCGCCAGACCTCGCCGACTCGCTCCGGCCGGTAGAAGTCGGGCACGGGCAGCTCGCGCATCGGACCGAGTCTAGTCCTGGACTTCAGGTTCACCGCCTCCCTGCCGATGGGCAACGTGCATGCCGGACATCGGTCATCTTCTGACCCAGATCGGCGCTATTGCCCTGATCTGGCTACCGCTGCTGATGGTCGGGCTGATCTGCTACCTGCTGTGGCGCACGCTGCAGGTGATGCCCCGCGTCCAGACCAAGTCGACCAGCACGAGCTCCGAGTCGTCGGTCTCGTGGGACGAGGTCGCCGGGCTCGAGGAGGCGCGCCACGAGATGCAGGAGATCGTCGACTTCCTCAAGGACTCGAAGCGCTTCGCGAAGCTCGGCGCGCGCGTGCCGAAGGGCATCCTGCTCTACGGGCCGCCGGGAACCGGGAAGACGCTCCTCGCCAAGGCCGTCGCCCGCGAGTCGGGCGCGAGCTTCTACTCCCAGAGCGCCTCGGCGTTCGTCGAGATGTTCGCTGGGCTCGGCGCGGCCCGCATCCGCAAGCTCTTCGAGCAGGCGCGCAAGGACGCGCCGGCGATCGTGTTCATCGACGAGCTGGACGCGGTCGGCACCGCGCGCAGTGGAAGCGGCTTCAACCGCGAGCAGGACCAGACGCTGAACCAGCTGCTCGTCGAGCTGGACGGCTTCGCGAATCGCGACCAGGTGGTCGTCATGGGAGCGTCGAACCGGCTTCAGGACCTCGATGCCGCTCTCTTGCGCCCCGGACGTTTCGACCGCCAGATCCTCGTCTCGCCGCCAGACCTCGCCGGACGCGAGGCGATCCTCCACGTGCACACGCGAGGGAAGCCGCTCGCTTCCGACGTCGACCTCGTGGCGATCGCGCGCCAGACCTCTGGCCTGACCGGAGCCGACCTCGCCAACATCGCAAACGAGGCCGCCATCTTCGCCGGCCGCGAGAATCAGCAGCACATCCACCACGTGCACTTCGAGAACGCGTTGGAGCGCGTCATCGCAGGCCTCCAGCAGCGTCGTGTGATGACCGAGAAGGAGAAGCGGATCCTCGCCTTCCACGAGGGCGGCCACGCGCTCATGTCGTACCTGATGGGCGAAACCTTCCCGGTCCAGAAGGCGACGATCGTCCCCCGCGGCCAGGCCCTCGGGTACACGTTCAACCTGCCCTCGGAGGACCGCTACCTGCACACGCGCGAGGAGTTCATCGACTGGATGAAGATCGCCCTCGCCGGCCGCGCCGCGGAGCAGGTCGTGTTCGGGCGGGTTACGAACGGCGCCGCGAACGACCTGGAGAAGGTGACCGAGCTCGCGCGCTCGATGGTGTTCGAGTACGGCATGTCCGAGGGAGTCGTCTCACGGACGATGCGCGCCGACAACTACGCGCTGTCCGAGGAGACGAAACGCGTGCGCGACCAGGAGCAGGCGCGCCTCACCGACGACGCCTACGCGGAGGCCGTGCGGCTGATCACGAAGCACCGCACCGCGCTCGACCGGCTCGCTCAGGCGCTGCTCGAGAAGGAGACGCTCGTCCGCGACGAGATGCTCGCGCTCTTGTCCGACGTCGAGCCCGAGTCGCGCGCGAGCGAGACCGTCGGCCGGGTTGTTCCCCTGCCGCGCGCCGAAGAAGCCCCCGACGGAGCCACCCCCGGCAGCCGATAGCATCCTCTTCGCGTGAGGGCGAAGGGGATTCACCATCTCGGCGTGGCCGTCGACGACCTCGACGAGGCGGTCGACACGTATGAGCGAATGTTCGGCGCCGAGGTCGAAGGCCGAGACACACTCGAATCGCAGGGTGTGGAGGCGGTCGCGGTTCGGCTCGGCCAGAGCCGCGTCGAGCTGCTCGGGTCGCTCGGCGAGGACACGCCCGTCGGCCGATTCCTGTCCAAGCGCGGCCCCGGGATGCACCACGTGGCGTACGAGGTCGACGACCTGCCGCAGGGGCTCGCAGACCTCGCCGGGCAGGGTGTGCACCTGATCGACGACGTCCCGCATCGCGGTCTCTTCGGCCTGCAGGTCGCTTTCGTGCATCCTGAGTCCGTGCATGGTGTGCTGGCAGAGTTGGTGACCCTTGGCTGAGGACCGGATCCGGATCGAGATCGGCTTCGACGGAGGCCAAGTGATGAGCGCGCACGTCCAGACGTCGGTCGCGGACGAGCTCGAGCAGTCGCTGAACGGCGGCTCCGGCGCCGCCCAGATCGAGGCCGAGGACGGGCGCTACACGATTTCGCTCGCACGGGTCGTCTATGTCAAGCGGTTTTCGCGCGAAGGCCGCGTCGGTTTCAGCGGCGGCTAGCTCGCTGGTTACAAGGCGCGCTCCAGCGGGCACCACCCTCAGTGGATGGCGCAAGGAGCGGCGACGAGCATCGGCTACAGCGCAGCGGTCGACCTGCGTCTCCTGGTCGCGCGGGCTCAGCAAGGCGACCGCGCCGCGCTCGAGGAGCTCTATCTCCTCCACTTCGATCGCATCTACAGCTACCTGCACGTCAGCGTCCGCAACCGCGTCGACGCCGAAGACCTCACGACGCAGACCTTCCTCAGGATGCTCGAGTCCATCGGTCGCTTCCGCTGGCAGTCGGCCCCCTTCTCGGCGTGGCTGTTCCGGATCGCGCACAACCTCGCCATCGACCACTTCCGGGCCCGGAGCCGCGTTCAGGCCGAGGAAGACGTGTTCGAGCTCGACGAGGAGGCTTCGGCCGAAGAGCACGCGCTCCAGTCGATCGAGCGGGACGGGGTGCTCGAGCTGATCGACCACCTGTCGCCGGAGCAGCGCCAGGTGCTGGCGCTGAAGTTCCTGTTCGACTTTGGGAACGCCGAGACGGCTGCGATCCTCGACAAGACGGAAGGCGCGGTGAAGTCCCTCCAGCACCGCGCGCTCGCCTCGCTCGAGAGACAGCTCGTCCGCTCGTAGTAGCGTCTCGGCGATGCCGCTCGATGTCGGGATCGTCGGCCTGGCCGGAGCCGGGAAGACGACGCTGTTCACGGCCTTGACCGGGGTTTCGCAGACCGCGTACGGCCAGGAACACGTGGGTGTCGCTCCCATTCCGGACGAGCGGCTGGAGCCGATCGCCGAGGTCGAAGGGTCCGCCAAGACGACGCCGGCCACGGTCAAGCTCGTCGATCCGCCGGGGCTGAGCGCGGCCGTCCTCGGGGAGCTGCGGAAGGCCGACGCGCTGCTCGCCGTCCTGCGCGGCTTCGGCCCGGACGCGGATCCCGCGCACGATCTCGAGACGATCGGCCTCGAGCTCGTCGTCGCCGATCGCGACCACGTCGAGAAGAGGCTCGAGCGCGTGCGGACGATGGCGAAGGGCGGTGACCCGCGGATCCGCGACGAGGTGGCCGAGCTGGAGCGCATCCTGGCGCACGTCGAGGCCGGCGGCCCCCTCAGCGCCTACGAGCGCGAGTTGCCGGCGGAGCTCGAGCCGCTGACGGCGAAGCCGGTCGTGCAGATCGTCAACGGCGACGGCGGCATCGACCTGAAACTGGAGGCCGAGATCGCCGAGCTCTCACCCGAGGAGGCGGCAGACTTCCGCGACGGGCCCGGCGGCTTCGAGCAGGTGCTGTCGAACCTGTTCGAGACGGCGGGCCTGCTCACGTTCTTCACCGGCGGCGAGAAGGAGACCCGCGCTTGGACGCTCGGGCAGGGCCACACCGCGCTCGATGCGGCGGCGACGATCCACACCGACATCGCGCGCGGGTTCATCCGCTGCGAGGTGATCGCGTGGCGCGACCTCGTGGAGGCGGGGAGCCGCGCCGAGGCCGCCCGCCGCGGCCGACAGCGGTTGGAGGGAAAGGACTACGTCGTCGCCGACGGAGACATCCTCAACATCCGCTTCAACGTCTAGACGGGCTAGCCGCAGTCGCAGTCCGGGCCGCACTCGCAGTCGCAGTTGCAACTCATTGCGCGCCTCCTTCCATCGATGATTGTCGATGTAACGTCTAGCTGTTACATTGAAGTTTGTCAATGAAGAAGCTCGCGACGATCACTTGCTGCGCGCCCGGCGCTCCGCCGCTGAAGCCGAAGGAGTTCGAGAGCCTCTCGGCGAGCTTCAAGGCGCTCGGCGACCCCACACGGCTCGCGATCGTCAACCGCCTGGCGAACCGGGACGCCGCATGCGTCTGCGAGTTCGATTCGCTGGGCCTCTCCCAGCCAACGATCTCGCACCACCTGAAGGTGCTGCGCGAGGCCGGCCTGATCGAGGTCGCCTACAAGCGGCGTACGTTTTCGTTCTACCGCTTGGTACCAGAGGCCGTGGAGGCGCTCGCCTTCGCGCTCGGCGGCGCGCCTCAGCCGGAGCTCGTGCTCGCGACCGCGGAGGGCACGGTTGCCCGCTGAGAAGGTCCTTTTCGTCTGCATCGGGAACGCGGGGCGTTCGCAGATGGCGCAGGCGTTCGCCGAACGGGCGGGGCTCGAAGCGCGGTCGGCCGGCTCGCATGCGGAGTCGCAGGTCCACCCCGAGGTGGTCGAGGTGATGCACGAGCTCGGCATCGACCTCAGCGGACGCGTCCCGCACCAGCTGACGGACGAGGACGCCGAGTGGGCCGACCTCGTCGTGACGATGGGCTGCGGCGACGCCTGTCCGGTCCTGCCCGGCAAGCGCTACCTCGACTGGAAGATCCTCGATCCGATGGGACTGCGAGTCGAGATAGTGCGCGAGATACGCGACGAGATCGCCGGTCTCGTCGACGAGCTCGCTACTCAGGCACCGGCCGCGTAGCGGCGACCGCGTCGAGCTGGTTCGCGTGGTAGAGCACTGCGGCCTCGGCGGTGCGAGCGGCGCGCGCGTCGTGATGCGAGCCGACCGCGTGCAGGAGCTCTGCGCGCACACCGGCCTCGAGCGGCGCCGCGCGTTCCTCGATCATGCGCAGCCCCAGGTGGACGTGCCCGAGCAGGCGGCCCTCATCGGTCGGTTTGAAGACCGGGCCGCGCGTCAGCTCGCCGGTGCGGCCGACGTCGTGGAGGAGCGCAGCGGCGAGCAGCAGGTCGGCCCGGAGTCTCGGATGGAGCTGCGCAACCTCACGGCAGATCGTCGCGACCCCGACCGTGTGCTCGAGCAGCCCGCCCGCGTAGCTGTGGTGGCCGTCGACCGTCGCAGGCAGGGCACGCAGCCGGCCGCGCAGGTCGTCGTCGCCGACGAAGCGCCCGACCGCGGCCTTGAGGCCGGTGTGCGAGATCTCGCCGGCGAGGAACTCGAGGAAGCCTTCGAGCTCGTCTCCGTCGCGACGGAGGCTCGGCGCGAGCGACTCCGGATCGAGATCCTCCGCCGGCTCGAGGGACCGGATCTCGAGCTGGAGCCGGTCGCGGAACCGGTCGACGCGGCCCAGCACCCGCACGGCGTCACCCTCGTCGAAGCGGCCGTCGAGCAGGTCGACGTCGCTCCAGACGCGCGCCTGGATGCGTCCGCTGGGATCGACGAGCTCGAGAGCGAGGTATGGAGCGCCTGCCCGTGTGCGCAACCGCTCCTTCTTCGCAACCGCGTAGACGCCCTCGACGACGCGGTCCTGCTCGAGCTCGGCGATCGCTGACACGTCCCGAGTCTAGGTCCGGAAACGGACGTGTTGACCCTGTTCTGAGAGCGACGTCAGGCTGGCGCGGAGCCCGGCTCCGCCGGGCGGGAGCGGCAGCCGGTCAGGGCGGGGTCGATGGTACGGTGGCGCGCGATGGCGGAGATCAAGCCGTTTCGGGCGCTTCGCTACGACACGGATCGAGCCGGTCCCCTCGAGGACCTCGTCGCGCCGCCGTACGACGTGATCGGGCCTACGGAGCGTGAGGAATACCTCGCCCGCAGTCCGTACAACGTCGTCCACCTGACGCTGCCCGACGACGAAGAGGAGGCGGGCCGCGACCTGCGTTCGTGGCGCGAGAGCGGCGTGCTCGCGACCGAGGAGCCTGCGTTCTGGGCGCTCTCCCAGGACTACGTCGGCCCGGACGGTGTCGCGCGCACGCGGGCCGGCGCCGTCGTTTCGCTCAAGGTCGAGCCATACGCGAGTGGGACGGTCATGCCGCACGAGCGGACGCACCGCGGCCCCAAGGAGGGGCGGCTGAGGCTCCTGCGAACGACGCAGACGCAGCTCGAGCCGATCTTCCTCCTATACGAGGGACAGGCCCCGTTCGAGGTTCCCGAGCGCGAGTCGGAGCTGGAGGTCGAAGGCGCACGGCTCTGGCGGCTCGAGGACGACGGCATCGCCGACGCGTTCGCCGACCGGCGCCTGCTGATCGCCGACGGCCACCATCGGTACGAGACCGCGCTCGCCTACCACGAGGAGACGGGAACTCCGGCGAGCGGGTACATGATGGTTGTCCTCGTCAGCCTCGAGGATCCGGGTCTCACGATCTTTCCCACGCACCGGGTCTTCCGCGAGCCGCCGCCCGAACTGCTCGAGGGCGAGCGTCGCGCCGATCCGAAGTCCGCGCTCCAGGAGCTGGAGGAGCTCGAGCGCGGCCGCGCCGCGGTCGTGGTCTACGACGGCCGCACGGAGCTGGCGGTCGACGGGGCGGGCGAGCTCGACGTGCAGCTCGTCGACCGCCTCGGACAGGAAGGCCTCAGCTACACCGCGGACTGGCGCGAAGCGGTCCGTGCTGTCGACGAGGGCGAGGCGGCCGTCGCCGTGCTCATGCGCCCGACCCGCATCGAGGACGTCTTCGAGGTCGCCGCGCGAGGCGAGACGATGCCGCAGAAGAGCACGTACTTCTATCCAAAGCTCATTTCGGGGCTGCTCTTCCACCCGTTGTGAGCCCCTGGCTCGAGCTCTGCCGCGCCGCTGTCGGCGACGTCCGCCAGGTGCTCGACGGCATGCCGAGCCGCAACGAGCGCGAGCCCGTCGTGGGCGCGGGCAAGGGCGGCGACGACACGACTGCCGTCGACGCCGCGGCCGAGGCAGCGATCCTCACGCGCCTCGAGCGGCTGCACGCCGACGAGGGGATCGACTTCCACCTCGTCTCCGAGGAGCTCGGCGAGCGCACCTACGGCCTGTCGCCGGCGACCCACGTCGTGGTCGACCCGATCGACGGCTCGCTGAACGCGAAGCGCAACATCCCGTTCTTCTCCGTCTCGATCGCTGTCGCCGAGGGGCCGACGATGAAGGACGTCGTCTTCGGCTTCGTCCACGACTTCGGGTCCGGCGAGGAGTGGACCGCGACGCGCGGCGAAGGCGCCTGGCTCGACGGCGAGCGGCTCGGCGCGATTGCGCCGAAGGACAAGATCGAGGTGCTCGCGCTCGAGGCGACGGTCGCGGCGTCGATCGCGGACAAGGCCGTCGCGTTCGCGCCGCTCGCGCATCGCCTGCGAGTTATGGGCTCGCTTGCGCTCTCGCTCTGCTATCTCGCGGCCGGTCGCGTCGATGCGGTGTGCTCCCTGAAGGAGGCGCGCGCGGTCGACATCGCGGCTGCGCAGCTCCTGCTGCAGGAGGTCGGACTGCCGATCATCTTCGTCGACGCCGGCCCGTTCGGCGAAGGCCCGCTCGACACCGCGGCGCGGTCACCCGTTGCGGCCGCGGGGACGCAGGAACTCTGTGAACAGCTGGCCCACATCATCGCCACGTGATCTCGGCCCAACGCCCGAACGGTCGGCTCGCCGCGCAAGGCTTCCACGGGCATCATCCTTTGGCTGCTCTCCTGGGTGCCGATTCCGATCATCTTCGGCATCTCCGCGCCGGCGCGCTACGTGGTCTGGGGCGTGCAGATCCTGATCGGCGTGATCGGGCTCGCCCTCGCCGGGTCTGCGTTCTTCCAGGCCGTGAAGGAGCTCAGGTGGAAGGGAGCACCGGCTGCGCTGGGCCGGGCCCTGCTCCACGGGGACGAGCAACCGGCGATCCAAGCCTGAAACCGCTTCGTTGCTACGCTCGATGCGTGGATCGACCCACGCCGCAGCAGATCACCGAGGCCCTCGGCAACGTGATCGACCCCGAGCTGAAGCGGCCCGTCACCGAGCTCGACATGGTCCGAGACGTCCTCGTAGAGGATGGACACGTCGCGGTGACGATCGCACTCACGGTCGCCGGTTGCCCGCTTCGTGACAGCTTCGAAAACCAGGTGCGCGAGCACGTGCTGCCGTTGCCGGGCGTCGAGTCGGTCTCGCTGGAGTTCGACGTCATGAGCCCGGACGAGCGCGCCAAGCTGACGCAGCGGCTGCGCGGGGGGGTCACGGGCCGCTCCAAGGGTCTCTCTGTCGATGCGTCGACGCGTGTGCTCGCGGTCGCGAGCGGCAAAGGCGGGGTCGGGAAGTCGACCCTCTCGGTCAACCTGGCCGCCGCGTTCGAGCGGCTCGGGCAGCGGACGGGCATCCTCGACGCCGACGTCTACGGGCACTCGATTCCGCTCATGCTCGGCGTCACGCAGCGGCCCGTTGTCGTCGACAAGATGATCGTGCCGCCTGTGCGGGGCGACCTGAAGTTGATGTCGATCGGCTTCTTCCTCGAGGAGAACGCGCCGGTCATGTGGCGCGGGCCGATGCTGCACCGCGCGCTCGAACAGTTTCTGTCCGATGTGCACTGGGGCGAACTGGACATGCTGGTGGTCGACATGCCGCCGGGGACGGGCGACGTCTCGATCTCGCTCGGGCAACTGCTTCCGCGCGCAGAGGTGGTCGTCGTGACCACGCCTCAGCCCGCTGCGCAGCAGGTCGCCGTGCGCGCGGCCCAGATGGCGCAGAAGACCGGCATGCGGCTGATCGGGGCGCTCGAGAACATGTCGCATCTCGTCGGCACGGGCGAGGAGCTTTTCGGCTCCGGCGGCGGAGAGGCGCTCGCCACGGAGATCGATGCGCCGCTCCTCGGCCGGATCCCGCTCGACCCGCGGCTCCGGGAGCAAGCCGACCTCGGCGAGCCGCTCGTCTGGGCCGAGCCGGAGAACGAGACCGCGCGTGCGATTTACGAAGTCGCGGAGGCGATCAGCGAAGCTGCCCGCGAGCCGGGCAGCGTCAAGAAACCGCTGCCGCTCGCGACTTAGAAACGCGAAAGGCGCCGGTGCCGGCGCCTTCGCGTCGAGAGAGAAGCGGCTTCTAGCAGCCGCCGCGGTAGAGCAGAGCGGAGTTGTCGGGCGCGACCGGCGCGTTCGCACCGAGCGCACCGCTCACGTTCGTGCCGTTGACCACGGCCGAGAGGTTCCCGAGCAGGCGAGCCCAGTCGGCTCGGACCTGGCCGGTGGCGAGGCCGTCGAGATGGTTGCTGTTGTCGATCACGCCGGAGAGCCGTGCCTTCGACCTGGCGCGGCGCCCGTGCCCGGGATGCATCTGAGCCGTCGGCGTTGTCCGCCAGGTCCCCGAGAACCAGCCGTCGCCGGTGGTCTCGTTCACGACCGTGCGTGTCGTGATGACGAGGTTGCCCGCGAGGCGCGGCTCCGCGCTCGTCGACGTTCCGCGCCAGACCGCGTTCGTGACCCGGAACGTGTTGCCGCCCTCGGTGCAGGTGCGGCTGTGCGCGCGGGTCTGATCCGCGCTGAAAGCTGCGGAGACGTCCGCCGTCTGCGGATGTGGCTGAGTGGCCGCCGCGACTCCCACGAGCGCGAACAGGCCGAGCGCAGTGAGCCAGAAGAGGTGTTTCTTACGGCGCATGCCGATCGTTCCCCCTTTCGCTGCTTGTGGGGGAAGATCCCGCCTGACCGTGAAGACTTCGAGTGCTCCTCGTAAAGGTTTTGTGAGGAAGAAGGCATGAGCAGCCGCGACGAGGTGCTGGAGACCCTGCGCGGGCTCGGCTTCGGAGCGGACGACGCGACCACGCTCGCCGACCACTTCCTCGACGCGGAGGCGAGAGGCAAGCGCGGCCACGGGCTAACCCGGGTCGAGTGGCTGACGACCTTGACCGATCTCCAGCCCGACGCCCGGCCCGAGCGCGTGCTCGCCGAGCCCGGTTTCGAGCGCTGGGACGGTCGCGGGGCGCTCGGATACCTGACGCTGGCCGCCATCTGCCACGCGCAGGTCGAGAACCCACCGGCCCACGCGCGCGTGATCGTCGCTCAGCGCTGCTTTCCGACCGGGACGCTGGGCTACTGGGTGCGTAAGCTCGCCGACGGCGGCCTCGTCGCCGCGCTGACGGCGACCTCGCCCGCGCGGCTCGGCCATCCGGACGGCGGCCCTCCGCTGACCGGCACGAACCCGCTTGCGATCGCGATCCCGAGCTCGGACGGGAAGCCGATCGTCGCCGACGTGTCGATGGGCGCCGTCACGTACGGCGACGTGCTCGCAGGTGCGGCCACGAACGACGAGCTCGTCCCGTTCGGCGGCGAGCAGGCGCACAAGGCGTTCGCGCTCGCGGTCGGTCTGCAGCTGCTCGCCGATTCGTTGATCGGAGACGGCTACGGCGCCGTGATGCTCGTCGCGCGGCCCGAGGCCGACCCGGTCCCGGCGCTACGAGCCCGCGCCGGCGGAGTCCGCCTGCCCGGTGATCGCTAGGAACTCGGGGTCGGCGCGGAGCGCGTCGAAGTCGGGGTCGGCGACGGCGTTCTCCTTGAACCGCTCCTCGGCCTCCACGCACTCGCGCAGATGCTTGAGGGCCGACTCCTTGCGGCCCAAGCGGCTCTCCGCGCAGGCGAGGTTGTAGAGGAAGCCCGCATCGCCGGGCCGTTCGTCCAAGAACTGCTCGTACGTCTCGGCGGCCTTGTCGTAGTCCTCGTTCGCGAAGTGGACGAGGCCTTCCGCGTTGCGCTCCCAAGGCGAAGGGCCGAACGCCACGCCCGGCTTGCCGCCTGCGATCACGATCGTCGTTCCAGCTTCCTCTGCGATCGCGGTGCGCTTCGCAGCCGGCTCGCGGACGAAGACGAACGTCCCCGCGGGAGCGTCGACTTCGTCACCGTTGATTGTGAACGTCGCGCGGCCGTTCGCGACGAAGTAGAGCTCCTCGTGCCCGCCGGCGCGCTCGCCGAGCTCGTCGTGCTCCTCGATGACCCGGATCCCGGGCTCGTCGGCGATGTACGCGTTGACACCGAACGACTGGATGTCGAAATGCGTCCGGACCATCGCCCACGACGGCCCGTTGCCGAGCCTGAGCGCGAGGTCGTTGACGTTGGCGGTGCCGCTCATGCCGGGAACTCGGGATCGCTGCGGAGCTCGTCGAAGTCCTCGTCCCTGGCCGCGTACTCCTTCGCGGCCGGGTCGAGCTCGATCGCGCGCCGGAGCTCTCTGATCGCGGCCTCGCGGTTTCCGGTCAGCGCTTCGAGGCAGGCGAGGTTGTAGTGCCCCTGCCACGCGTCGTCGTTGGTGGCGACGAACGCGGTGAGGTGTTCGCGCGCCTTGTCCTCGTTGCCCTTCCGGTAGTGGCCGAACGCGACGAAGATCTCTTCCCACGCCGAGATCTCGTGCGGCACGCCCGGCTTCGCGCCGATCGCGAGGACGGTCGTGTTCGGCTCGGTCGCGACTGCCCCGCGCTTCGTGCCCGGCTCCGCGTGGACGAACGTGCCGGCGGGAGCATCGATCTCCTCGTCGCCGAGGACGAACGTCGCGCGGCCGCTGGCGACGAAGTAGAGCTCCTCGTGGCCGCCCTCCTCGCGATGTTCCTCGACGACGCGCTCGGTGCCCTGTTCGGCCGTGTACGCGTTCGTGCCGAAGGCGGTGATCCCGAGCCGGCGGCGCACCGGGCGCCAGAGGAGGCCCTCGTCGTCGACCGGGAAGCGGTCGAGCTCGTCCAGGTGGACGACTTCGTACGCCTTCTCGGTCATGTCCTCCGCAACGCTTGCAGGACGACCGGGTCGATCTGCTCGATGCCGTCGACGCGGTCCTCGAGGTTCGCTTTCCCCGTCCAGCGCGTAAACGAATCCTCCAGCTCGCCGTCGTAACCGAGCTTCGCGAGTCGTTTGCGGAGCTCCGCAGACAGCTCGTCGTCGACCGGGACCCACTCGTCGCGCGGTGTGACCCCGAAGATCTCGTCGTGGAGTGTGTAGATGCGTCGCAGCTCCTCGATCGGACGCTCGTGATCCTCGACGCGGAGCTCGACTACGACATCGGACATGCCCGCGTAGCCGCCGTCGCGCTGAACGACGAGCAGCGCGGAGGATTGCTGGCCGCGGCTGTCACCGCCGGCTTCCTGGGCTGCCGCGAGGCAGTCGATGAGCCGCACCGCAAGCGGGCCAGTAGTCGACTCGAACGTCTCGGCCATGGCGTCGACGGTCTCCTTGTTCACGAGGATGTTCCCCTGCGCGGCGTAGTTCGTTCCCGTGCGCCCGCCTGCCCAGTCCATGCACTCGCTACCCGTGTAGGTCGCGGCGTCGCCCTCGCCGTCGACGACGCCGAGCTGCCGGTGGTCGCGGCCCTCGTCCTCGCCGGTCAGGCGGTCGACGACCTCCTGGGCGGACATGCCCTCGCGCAAGAGCCGGAGCCCGTTCGGCCCGTAGCGAGGGTTCGCATACGCCTGGGTGGCGATCGCTCCGACGTGTGGCTCCGCCCACGGCACGACGGAGCCGACGGACAGGAACTTCGACTGCACCGAGACGCCCCACTGCTGCGCGTCGAGGTCGCAGGCGACGATCGAGTACGTGGCGACGAGCGGGTCAGCCATACGTCGCCTTGATGAGGTCGATCTCGGTCAACTCCTTCCTAGGCACCAGGACGCAGGCTACTTCGGGCCGGGCCAGGGCCGCCAGCACTTTCTCCTCGCTGTCGGCCCGGACCACGACCGGTGTCCCTTCCTCGTGCGCCTGCCGCAGCTGCGCGTCGTCGAGCTCGTCCAGCACGAGCGGCTCGGCCGGGAACTCGATCTCACCCTCGACGGCGAGCTGCGGCACCTGCTGACGCGTTGCGCCGAACCAGCGCTGCCTCAAACCTCGACCGTCTCCCCCGGCTGCATCTCGACGATCTCGACCCCGGACGGCGCCAGCTCGCGCAGCTGATCCGGCGTCCCGGCGAGGAGCGGGAACGTGCCGTAGTGGCACGGGACGCATTTAGAGGCCCCGAGGAACTCGAGCGCGACCGCAGCCTCCTTCGGGTCCATCGTGTAGTGCCCCCCGATCGGCAGCACCGCGACGTCGGGCGCGTAGAGGCGCTTGATCAGCTGCATGTCGCCGAAGACGTTCGTGTCCCCCGCGAAGTAGATCTTCGTGCCGTTCTCGACCTCGAACACGAGGCCCACCGGTTCGCCGAGGTAGACCATGTGGTCCTCGTCGATCGTGCCGCTCGAGTGCTGCGCATGCGTGAGCGTGACCTTGACGCCGTCCAGGTCGACCGTCCCGCCCTTGTTCGGGTCTCGGATCTTGTCCTCGGGCACGGCCTTCTTCATCCAGACGAGCCAGTCCGCGAGCTCGACGGGCGCCACGACGACGGGGTTGTGCTTCTCGACCAGGTCGAACGTGTTTCCGACGTGGTCGTCGTGACCGTGCGTGATCGCGATGGCGTCGATGCGCTCAGGCTCCTTCTCGCCCTCGGGGCACTTCGGGTTCGTGAGCCAGGGGTCGACGTAGATCCGCTTGCCTCCCGGCGAGTCGAACCGGAACGTGCCGTGGCCGAGCCAGGTCAGTTGAACGTCGGGCATCTCTCTCCTCTTCTCTAGGCGACGCGCCGGAGACTAACCGAGGCGCACCAGCCGGAAGGCCTGCACGGGCTCGCTCTTGCCCTTCAGCTCGAGGTCGCCGAGGGGCTCGAGGATCGCGCCGGTCAGCTCCGCGGCGGTGCTCGCGCCGACGACGACGTTGCCGGGCTGGGCCTCGGCCTGAAGGCGTGCCGCGAGGTTCGTCGTGTCGCCGATCGCGGTGAAGCTGCGCTGCTCGAGGGCGCCGACGTTTCCGATCACGGCGGGGCCGCTGTTCACGCCGACCCGGAAGCGCGGCCACTCCGGCCTGCCGTGGGCAACCGCCTCCGAGGCCTCGACGAACTCGAGTGCAGCCCGGGCCGCTCGGAGGGCGTGGTCGGGCTGGTCGACGGCCGCGTTGAAGACGACGAGCACCGCGTCGCCGGCGAAACGCTCGATCATCCCGTCCTCGGCCGCGACCACCGGGACGACCTCGGCCCAGTACGCATTCAGCATCGCGACCACCTCAGGCGGCGTCGAGCGCTCCGAGAAGGCGGTGAAGCCCTGGAGGTCGGCGAAGAGGACGCTGATCTCGCGCTGCTCGCCTCCGAGCTCGCCCGCGCCGGGCTGCTGGCGGAGCCTGTTCATCAGCTGCGGCGAGAGATACGGGCTGAAGAGCTCGTCGAGCCGCTGCAGCTCGCTCGCGGCCTGGTCGAGTAGGCGCCGTTCCTCGTCGCTGAAGTCGCCGCCGACCTCTTCCGAGTCGACGGCGCGGCGGAGCGCCTGCGCGTAACGCCGGTCGACCAACTCGGCAGTGTGCTCGAGGTAGAGATCCTTGAACAGCGCCGCCGTCGAGCGCCTACGGCGGTATTCCCGGCGCGCGACGAACGCGACGAGGCCGTAGGCGACCGTCATCAGGACGTGCCACTCCCACCACGAGGCGTGCCAGTTGTGGCCGAAGGCGATCGCGACCATCGCCTCCGCGAGCAGCGTGAACGCGGCGGCCACGGCGGCCGGCATTGACGCTGGCCGGCGGCGGTAGAGCTGGACGTAGCGCACCGCGGCGAAGGAATAGAGCGGAAGCCCGATCGCGGCCAGTGCGTACAGAGGGCCGTGCGCTTCCTCCTCGGTGAGGGCTCGATCGAGCGGCGGCAGGCTCGAGAGGGAATAGGCGCACCACGCGCCGAGCAGTCCGAAGACGATCCCACGCAAGAGCCATTGACGCCGCATGACCGCCGCCGAGGCCGACGGCGAGAGGTCGAGCGCCGATGCCGCTGCGAAGATGCTTGCAATCGCGAGACCGACAGGAGTTGCGACGACGAAGCCCGCGTTCTTCTTCTCGAGCAGCACTCCAGGTGTGGCGAGCGCATGCAGCGCCAGGAAGCCGGCGCTCGTCACGAACGCGAGGGAGACTAGGAAGAGCCGCGCGTCGTCGAGCCTGCGCGCTGCCTCTCCCGACAGATACCCGAGCACGACGCTCAGCAGCGCCGTGATCAGGACGAGCCAGAAGTGGGCTGGATGCTGCTCCCAGTGGAAGTCGAGCCTCGGTTCGCTCAGCAGGAGTGCGAGTCCGGCGAGTGGGATCGCGAGCGGGACCAGCCAGCGGGCCACAGGCGAGCCTAACCCGGGAGGACCATGAGGGTCTCCGGCGAACTGCGGGCAATGCGACGCTGGCTTCCGATCGCGATCGTGCTCGGCGCGGCTGTCGCCGAGGCGGTCGGATTGGGCCAGATCGCGTTCTACTTGCTGCTCGTCGCGGTGCCGATCGTCGCGGCTTCGGCGCTCACGGTCTTCGGAGAGCTACTCGACAGCCGGTTCGAGCCCGCCGAGTCGCTTCAGGCGCTCCTCTACGGCGTCGCGTTGCTTCTGCTCGTTGCAGGCGCGGCGGCCGGATCGACCGCGTTCGCGCTCTCGGGCTGTCTCGCGACGTTTGCGTTGCAGGCCCTGCTCGGAGTCGGTGCCGAGCTCAAGCGCCCCGCGCTCGACCTCGACCTAGAGCGGTAGCGTCGCCGCGGCGCTGCGCGCGAAGTCGACGAGCGGCTGCACGGCGAAGAACGAGCCCACGTTCACGACCATAGCGATGAAGGCCGCGCTCGAGAGCATGATCTCGCGCGGCGGCGACCCTCCGATCGGTGCGAACCCGAGCTCAGCGGCCGGGCGCATATACATCGCCCGGATCACGGCGAGGTAGTAGTAGAGGCTGACGAGCGTCGCTAGCACGCCGACGATCACGAGCCAGTTCCAACCCGCCTCCGAGGCCGACGAGAAGACGAGGAACTTGCCCATGAACCCACCCGTGAGCGGGAAGCCGGCGAAGCCCAGCATGAACGTGGCCATCGAAAAGCCGAGCAGCGGCCGCTCCCAGCCGAAGCCGGCGAGGTTGTCGAGCGTGACCGGCTCGCCGAGCTCCCGTTCTCGGGCGACGACGACGGCGAACGCGCCGATCGAGATCGCCGAGTACGGGATCAGGTAGTAGAGGAGCGCTCGCACGCCGAGCTCGTTGTCCGCGGAGACCGCGATCAGCATGAAGCCTGCATGCGAGATCGACGAGTACGCGAGCAGCCGTTTGACGTTCGACTGGACGAGCGCGGCGATGTTGCCCCACGCGAGCGAGATGACGGCCAGCACCGCGACCGCGATCGTCCACACGTCGCTTTCCTGCGGGAAGGCGACCGTGAGCACGCGGTACATGAGGGCGAGCGCGACGGTCTTCGTCGCCGCTGACATGAACCCGGTGATGGGTGTGGGCGCGCCTTCGTAGACGTCCGGCGTCCACATGTGGAATGGCGCCGCGGACGACTTGAACGCGAGCCCCGCCAACAGCATCGCGAGCCCGACGAGCAGGATCGGGTCGCCGGTCAGATGCTGGGCCCCTGTGGCGTCGGCGATCGCCGAGTAGCCGAGCTCACCGGTCGCCCCGTAGATCAGCGCGGACCCGAAGAGCAGCACGGCCGACCCCATGCCGCCGATGATCAGGTACTTCAGGCCCGCCTCCAGCGAGCTCTCGAGGTCGATCTCGATCGCGCACAGGATGTAGAGACAGACCGAGAACCACTCGAGCCCGAGGAAGAGCGTCATCAGGTTCGCGGACTGGACGAGGAAGGCCATGCCCGCTCCGGCCGTGAGAAGCAGTGCGTAGTACTCGCCGATGTGGTCCTCGCGCATGCGCGCCGAGTACGACACGAACACGGTTAGGAGGCCCGCGCCCATGACGATGATCTGCGTGAAGGCCGCGTACCGGTCGCGGAAGACCGCGTCGGCTACCTCGAGGCTTCCGTGCGGCGTCTCGATGTAGACGAGAAGCGCGAGCACTCCGCCGCCGATGAAGCCGAGTGCGCCGAAGAACGCCGCGAACGGGCGCAGGATCCAGCTCGGGATGAACGCCCCGGCGAGCAGGCAGATCGCGCCGGCGCCGAGCGCCGCCAGCGAGGGCGAGAGCGCGAACCAGTCGACGGACGGGGTGTCGATCACCGGTCCACTCCGAACGTGACGAAGTCCATCCGCCCCTCGGGTGGCTGGTCGTTTGGACGCGAGGGGTTGAGCAGCCGCAGAGGCGTCGTGTTCACCGAGGCCGCGATCACGTTGCCGCTGATCGCGGCAGGCCAGGCCGAGAGCGCGAGCAGGCACCCGACCAGCGGAAGGATGATCCCGAGTTCGGCTGGGCGCAGGTCGAGCGCCGTGTCGTGAACTGCCGGCCCCGGCTCGCGGTGTAGGACGGCCGAGATCAGGCGCAGCATGTACATCGCGGCGAGCACGATGCCCGTCGCGCCCGCTACGGCCCAGCCCCACCCGGTGCCGAAGACGCCGAGCAGGATCAGGAACTCACCGGCGAACGCGGACGAGCCGGGCACCGCGAGCGCGATGATCCCGGTGATCATCAGCATCGTCGCCAGCATGGGCCGGCCGCGGGCCATGCCGCCGAGCCGCTCGAAGCTGCCGGTCGACGTGCGGCGCTCGATCGTCCCTGCGAGCAAAAAGAGCGAGGCCGAGATCAACCCGTGGTTCACGGACTGCAGCACGGCGCCGCTGATCCCGGCGGTGCTGACCGAAAAGATCCCGATCGTGATCAGCCCCATCTGCGCGAGGCTCGAGTAGGCGATCACACCGCGGACGTCCGGCGCTCGGAACGCGAGCAGCGATCCGTAGACGAGGCCAATCGCCGCGAGCGCGAGCACCACGTTCCGCCAGTCGTTGAACGGCTCGGGGAACTTGAGCAGGCAGATCCGGATGAAGCCGAAGACGGCTGCCTTCGAGATCAGCCCCGAGAGCACCGCAGCCACCTCGGGCGACGACTCTCGGTATGCGTCCGGCAGCCAGCCGTGCAGCGGGAAGAGTGGCGCCTTGACGGCGAAGGC
>JBKPQP010000142.1:0-5477 GCA_046734155.1 Actinomycetota bacterium
CCCGCACCTCGTCGAACTGCCGCACCCGGGTCACCGCGTCGACGTGCGATCGCGCCTGCACCCCGGCTCCGAGGACGGCCAGCACGCGTGCGTCTGGCCGGGCGAGCGCGCGCGTGGCGACCGCCGAAGCCGCGCCGGTGCGCACCGCCGTGATCTCGGTCCCGTCCATCAGCGCGAGCGGCTTCCCGGTCTCGTCGTCGAAGAGCGCGATCGTCGCCTGGTGGCTCGGCAACCCGACGTCGTGGTTCCCCGCGAAGACCGAGACGAGCTTCGTCTCGAGGACTCCGTCCGCGTAGCCGGGCATCGCTGCGAGGAACCCTCGCTCCGTCGATGCGGCGATGCGCGGTGGAACGGACACGCGCCCTGCACTGAGCTCGACGAGCACGCGCTCGAGCGCCTCGAGTAGCTGATCGAGATCGAGCAGGCGGCGAACCTCGGTGCGCGAGAGGACGAGCACGTTCAGGGGAGCATGCCGAGCGCGAGCAGCCCGGCGATCGGCTCCTGCGCGCTGCAGCTTCCGAAGCTGACGAAGAGCTCGCGGGCCCGTGCGATTTCGTAGGCCCCGGCCGTGCGCCCGCGCCAGCGGAACGAATCCGACGAGACCTCGAACGACCCGGGATCCTCGTCCCCGAGCGCCTCCTCCTCGTCGCCGAAGACCGCAGCGGCGAGCAGGTTCAGGAAGCCGTGCTCGTCGCCGTGGCGGAGCGGGTGGTGAAGGCCGGCCGTCGCCTTGAACGCAACCTCGAGCCGGCGACACGCCTGCACGAACTCGGCGAGCGCCGGCACGCTCGGCAGCACGGAGCCGCCGCAGCGCACCTTCGCGCGTAGCCCCAGCTCGCCGAGCTGGAGGATCCGAAACGAGACGTCGTAGCGGAGCGGTAGCTCGCAGTAGACCTCGGGCGCTGCGTCGAAGAGCACCTCGGAGTCGATTCCCGCCGCTTCGACGGCTTCGATCCTCGAGTCGGCCGGCGGAAGCTCACCGGTGTCGAGCACGACCGAGAGCCGGAGCGGCTCGTCGCCGAGCTCGGCAAGCTTCGACGCGAGGCAGACGAAGCGGTTCACGATCCAACCGGACTCTCCTGCCCGCACGCGCCGGTGCTCGGCCAGCCCTTCGTCGAGCGGCAGCTCTTCCGGCGGAAACGTCGGCGCGTGGTCGATCAGCCCGCCGAAGAGGGCCCGTCGGGCGTCTGTCAGCGTCTCGGTCAGCCTGCGGTGATGTAGTCGGTCAGGTACCGGATCTCGAAGCTCTGCTGCTTCGACTTGAACTTGACCACATCGCCGATGGACACGATCCCGACGACGTCGCCGCCCTCGACGACGGGCACGTGGCGAATGCGCCGGTCGGTCATCAGCGCCATGCACTCGTCGATCGACGTCTCGGGTGCGACGACGATCAGCGGCGAGGACATGATCTCGCCGACCGTCACCTCGTCGCCGGTCGGGCCGTCGCGCGCCACACGGCGCAGGTAGTCCCGTTCGGACACGATGCCGGCGACCTCGCCCTCCCGCTTCACGAGCAGCGACCCGACGTTCGCCTCGACCATCCGCTTGACGGCGTCGAGGACGGGAGCGTCCGCGTCGATCTCGAGCACGTCGTGGCCCTTGTCGCCCAGGATCTCCGATACGCGGTTCAAGCCGCCTCCTTCCCCTGTGTGAGAACGACGACCTCCAGCTTACGAGAGAATGGGCTGCGATGGAGGAACTCCGCCCGGGGCTCTGGACATGGACCGCGCCGCATCCGGACTGGAATGAGCAGCCCGTCGTGCGCTCCTACGCTCTCGAACGCGACGGCGCGATCGTCCTCATCGACCCGATGTCGCCCCCGGCGGAGCTCGTCGAGGGCCGCGAGTTGCGTGTTGCGCTGACCTGCCCCTGGCACGCGCGGAGCACGCCCGAGCTCGGCGCCTTCGAGGCCGACGTCGACGCCAGACCCGGCTTCTACCCGGACGAGCGCGCGCTCTGGCTCCCCGAGCACGGCGCGCTCGTGTTCGGCGACTCGTTTCCCGGCGGCCCGATTCCGGACGAGTGGCTGCCAAAAGGTACGACGCGCGCGGACTACAGCGCATGGCTCGAGCCGTTCCTCGAGCTTCCGGTCGAGCTCGTGCTTCCGACGCACGGCGATCCCGGCGGCCGCGACCTGCTCGCACACGCGTAAGGTTTCGACCGTGGCCAGTCAGATGCTCGAGGGCGGGTGCGAGTGCGGGGCGGTTCGCTACCGGGTTGCGGACGAGTTCCTGTACGCGTCGAACTGCCACTGCTCGCGATGTCGCGCGGCGACCGGATCGGCGTTCAAGCCATTCGCGGGGATCGAGCGGGAGAAGCTCGAGCTGCTCTCCGGCGCCGACATGCTGCTGATCAACGGCGATCCCGAGCTGAACGACACGCGCTGCGCGAAGTGCGGCTCGCTCCTCTACTCAGTCGTGCGGGACGGCGAGTACGTCCACGTCGCGCTCGGCTCGCTCGTCGACGCGCCGAGCATGCGGCCGACGAAGCACATCTTCGTCGGCTCGAAGGCGCCGTGGTTCGAGATCACCGACGACCTGCCGCAGTTCGAGGAGCACGCGACGGCGTAGCGGCCGATGAATTTCTGCCGCGCGGGAAGTCTGGAACGACGGCCACCCGAGTGAGAGGAGTGCGACGTGAGCGAGTCGCTAAAGAACGTCTTTGCGATCACCCTGTTCGTGGAGGATCCGCAGCGGTCGAAGGAGTTCTACGAACGAGTCTTCGAGGTGCCCGTGGTGTTCGAAGATCAGAACTCCGCGGCGTTCAAGTTCGAGAACACGATCGTCAACCTGCTCGCCAGGCCGGCGGCGCACGAGCTGATCGAGCCGGCGACCGTCGGCGGCCCCGAGGCTGGAGCGCAGTTCCAGTTCACGATCGGAGTCGAGGACGCGAATACTGCGGTCGAGCAGCTGCGGCAGCGCGGCGTCGAGTTGCTCAACGGCCCGATCGACCGGGAGTGGGGGATGCGGACAGCCGCGTTCGCCGATCCTGACGGCCACGTCTGGGAGGTCGCGCAGCAGATCGGAGAGAACTAGCGGCCGGTCACGGCCGTGAGCTGCGCGGCAACCGCCTGCCAGCGGCCGCTCCGCAGCGCCCAGACGTCCATGTACCGCGTGGACATGGGCTCACCGTCGCGCAGGTAGTGCGTGACGCCGTGAACGAGCGCGACGTCGCCGAGCGGCCGGACGTCGATCTCGTCGTAAGTCACGTCGCTCACCCCGGGTCCGGCTGCGATCCGTGCGAGGAACTCGCCCTTGCCGATGCGCTTGCCGTCGGCGAGCGAGCACGTGAAGTCGGCGCTCACATGCTCGTCGTACCACGCGACGTCGGCTTGGATAAAGGCCCGGATATAGCCTTCGTTGAGACGGTGGAGCTCGCAGACAGTCTCGGCCTCTTCGGCCCGCGCCTCGGCGACCGCCGCATCCCCCGCCCTCACCACGGCGGGAGTCTGACAGACCACGCCCGAGAAAACCGGCCGTATCCGGACGCGCACGTGTGTCCGAATCCGTCTGGTTCCGCGGGCCCGCGGTAGCTATATCTGGGTCGTGGACAGCTTCTCCGCCGTCGTCACGACTGGGATTTACTGCCGACCCGGATGCGGGGCACAGCCTCTCGCGCAGAACGTCAACACGTTTCCGCTTGCAGCCTCGGCCGAGGCGGCGGGCTTTCGGGCGTGCATGCGCTGTCGGCCGTATCGCTGGCCCCAATCCGTCTCGTGGTCGGCGCCGGAGCTCGTCTGCCGCGCGGTGCGCCTCGTCCTCGACGGCGCGCTCGACCACGCGAGCGAAGCAGAGCTCGGAGCGCGCCTGGGGGTGTCGGCCCGCCACTTGCGGCGGCTCTTCAGTGAGCAGCTGGGCGTGACGCCCGACGGGCTTGCACGCTCGGCCCGTGTCCACTTCGCGCGCCGCCTCCTCGACGACACCGACCTGACCGTGACGCAGATCGCGCTCGCGGCGGGCTTCGGCAGCCTGCGCCAGTTCAACCGCGCCTGCCGGGAGGTCTTCCGCGAGT
The DNA here is from genome assembly GCA_046734155.1 of Actinomycetota bacterium. Taxonomy (GTDB): domain Bacteria; phylum Actinomycetota; class Thermoleophilia; order Gaiellales; family Gaiellaceae; genus VAXT01. The sequence goes on from JBKPQP010000142.1 coordinate 4,015, forward strand.
CGCCGCGCCAGCTGCGCGAGCGCCGACGGAAGGCCGATCGCCTCGTCGCCGACGGCGGCCTGCTGCTGCGGCTTGCCTACCGCGGGCCGCTCGACTGGGACGACATGGCCGCGTACTTCGCCGCCCGCGCGATTCCCGGCGTCGAGGCGGTCGAGGGCGGCACGTACAGGCGCACGGTCGTCGTCCGCGGCAACCCGGGCGTCATCGAGCTCAGCCCGGGTGGAGACGACCACCTGCTCCTACGCGCGCACCTGCCGAACTGGGACGAGCTCGTCCACGTCGTGCAGCGTGCGCGGAGGATCGGAAGCCTGGACTTCGACCTGTCAGAGCCTGCGGTTCAGCTCGCCGACGATCCGACGATCGGGCCGCTTCTCGGCGAGCGGCCCGGTCTCCGGCCGCCCGGCACCTGGGATCCATTCGAGACCGGTGTGCGCGCGATCGTCGGCCAGCAAGTCAGCCTCGCCGGTGCGAACACGATCGCGGGCCGGCTCGTCGCCCGGCTGGGCCAGAGAGTGCCGGGTCTCGAGCCGCTCGGACTGACGCACACATTCCCGTCCGCGGCCGTGCTCGCTCGCCGCAACATCGACGGCCTCGGCCTGACGCCCGCCCGCGCGAGAGCGATCCGCTCGTTCGCGCGCGCCGTCGTCGAACACGAGGTGGTGCTCGACGGCAGCATCGGCCTCGACCGGCTGGTCTCCTCGCTGACGGCGCTCGACGGCCTCGGGCCGTGGACGGCGAACTACGTCGCGCTGCGGCTCGGCGAGCCGGACGCCTGTCCAACGAGTGATCTCGCCCTTCGGCGCGCCCTCCCCCGAAGGGCTCCCACGGCCGCGGCGCTCGGCAACCTCGCTGAGAGCTGGCGGCCGTGGCGAGCCCTGGCCGCGACCCACCTCTGGATCGCCGACGGCCTTCGGGAGCCAGTGCGCAGCACCGCGCAGGGCGCGGCGTAAGGCTCGGGCCGGAGCGCTACCTGCCGCTCCGGCCCGTGGCCGAACCGCTCAGTGGAACCTGGGCGTGGCCAGGAACGCGACGAGCGTCCCGCTCGAGTCGACGCCCTGGCCAGTGATCCGGCCGAAGTCGTCGATGTCGTTCGCGGTCGTGACGTTGGTCACGTCGCCGTCCACCACGAGGTCGTTCAGGTTCGCAGGCACACCGTTCTGCCACAGGACGCCGTGGCAGTTGCCTGCGGGGTCGCAGGACTGGCCGACGACCTGGCCCCACTCGTTGATCCCTGTCGCCTGGCTCGTGACGTCGCCTGGGAGGGCGGCGAGGTGACGGAGACCGCCGTTGGCGGTCCAGATAAACGCGCGCGGGTCGAGGTCACCGCCCGACGCCGCGGAGGCGTTCGCAAACCCGACCACGACGCCCTGCTCGTTGACGGCCATCGGCGTGTTCCAGGCGACGCCTCCGAAGTCGCCGATGTCACGCGGCGATCCGCCGTGATCCCAGACGACCATATGGAT
>JBKPQP010000143.1:0-5557 GCA_046734155.1 Actinomycetota bacterium
CAGCCGAGGACGTGTAAGGCCGATGGCGAAAGCGGGATCGCCCAGTGTCTTCCGCACGCAGAATTCCGGTGTATCGGGGCCACTTCGGCCTTGCCCAGGCCGAGCGCCTGCTCTGGCGTGCCGGCTTCGGCCCGCGGCCCGGTGAGGCGAAACGCCTCGCGAGGAAGGGCCTGCACGGCGCCATCCATTCGCTGACCCATCCGAAGCGCGACCGCCTGATCGGCCCGAAGCCCGTCGACGACGACGGACACCCGATCGCGCCGATCGACGCCTGGGGTCACGATCACCTCTGGTGGCTCGACCGAATGGTTCGCTCGAACCGCCCGCTCGTCGAGCGCATGACGCTCGTCTGGCACGACTGGTTCGCGACCTCGAACGCCGGCGTCGGCTCGCAGCGGCTGATGCTCCTGCAGAACGGGCTCCTCCGGAGTCACTGCCTCGGCTCGTTCCACACGCTCCTGCTCTCCGTCACGAGGGACCCGGCGATGCTGCTCTGGCTGAACGGCACCGACAACGAGAAGGACGCGCCGAACGAGAACTACGGGCGCGAGATGATGGAGCTCTTCACGCTCGGCGCGAGCCGCGGCTACTCGGAGCGCGACGTCCGCGAGCAGGCGAGGGCGCTGACCGGCTGGCGGAACGACTGGGACGACGACAAGGGCCCGGTCAACTTCCGCTTCGACCCCAAACGCCACGACACGGGCACGAAGAAGATCTTCGGGAAGCGCGGCCACTTCGACTGGAAGGACTCCTGCCGCCTCGCCGTCCACAACCCGAAGCACGCCTCGTTCTTCGTCATGAAGCTCTGGAGCTACTTCGTCCCGACCGATCCGCCGGCCGCGACCCGCCGCGCGCTCGAGTCGCTCTACGTCCGGCGCCACTATGCGATCCGACCCGTCGTCGAGGCGATTCTCATGCATCCGGCGCTCTACAACGGCCCGCGCATGGTCAAGCCGCCGGTCGTCTATCTCGCCGGGATGCTGCGCGCGAGACGGCGCGGGATCGACACCGACGCTTGGACCTGGCTCTCGAGCCAGGCCGGCCAGCAGCTCTTCTACCCCCCGAACGTGGCCGGGTGGGACGACGCGCGCTGGCTCGACACGGCGTCGTTCCTCGCACGATGGAACCTCGCTGGCCGCGTGCTTCGGCCGTCGGTTCTGAAGACCGAGGACAAGGCGCCGCTCAACGCCGAGAAGCTGCTCGCCCGGGCGCTCGAGTACTGGGGCCACCCGCGGCTGACGCCGCCGACGAAGCGCGCGCTGAAGTCGTTCGCCCACCACGCGATCAGCGACGCCGACCGCAAATGGAAGAAGGAGCAGTACCCGCCGCTGATCGAGAACGCGCTCCGCCACCTGATCGCCGTCTCCCCGGACCAGCAAACGAGCTGATGGCACACCACGACTGCACCGAGCACTCGCGTTCCGCGCTCCTGCGCAAGGCCGTCGCGCAGGCCGGGGCCGGACTACCCGACATCGAGCCTGGGATGCCGGTGCCGGCCGGCACGGGCCTCGACCGCCGTAGCTTCATCGCCCGCTCGCTCGGGATGGCGATCGCCGTCTACGGCGCAACGTCGCTCACACCGCGCGCCCTCGACCACGGCATCGCGCAGGCGCTCGCCGCCGGACCGCCGAACACGGTGCTCGTCACGGTCTTCCTCGACGGCGGCATCGACTCGCTGTCCGTCCTCTTCCCGTACGGCGACCCCGAGTACCGCAGGCTGCGGCCGAAGCTCGCGCTGCCCGACTCAGGGCTCGTCTTCCCGGAGGACACGCGTCTGCGCTGGCACCCGTCCGCCGCCTCGTTCCACACGCTGCACGGCGAGGGCAAGCTGGCCGTGGTGCCCGCCGTCGGCTACACGAACGCCGACCAGTCGCACTTCACCTCGCGCCACTACTGGGAGGTCGGCAACACCGATCCGCGACTCCAGACGGGCTGGCTCGGCCGCTACCTCGACCACGTCGGCAAGGCCGACAACCCGTTGCAGGGCGTGAGCCTCGACGGCGAGCTCTCGCCGTCACTCGCAACCGCAAAAAAGCCGGTCGCCGCCCTCAGCGGCGGGGGCGACTACTCGTTCTGGTCTCCCGGCGTCTGGGGTCCGGTCGAGGACCGGATGCTGGCCGCGATCGGCTCACTCGGCTCCTCGCGTGGGCACGACAAGGCGCTCGCGGAGGCGAGAGAGGTCACGTTCCAGTCGCACCGCCTCCGGCAGCAGCTCGCGCCGTTCAACGGCGGCTTCCAGCCCCCGGTGCCGTACCCCGAGTCGAACAGCGGTTTCCCGGATCAGATGGCCGGGCTGGCTGCGATGCTCGCCGCAGGACTGCCGCTCCACTGCGTCGCGCTGAGCGCGAACGGCGGATACGACACGCATTCGGACCAGGCGCAGGACCTGTCGGACGACCTCGAGCTCGCGAGCAAGACGCTGCTCGCGTTCCAGCGCGACCTCGAGGCACGGGGGCTCGGGAACCGCGTGCTGACGCTCGTCTGGTCGGAGTTTGGGCGCCGCGCCGAGGAGAACGGCTCTGACGGGACCGACCACGGCGCCGCCGGGATCGGCCTGCTCATGGGCTCGCGCGTGCGCGGGACGATGATCGGGGAGTTCCCGGGCCTGCGAGGCGGGCTCGACGAGGACGGGAACCTCAAGGCGACCGTCGACTACCGGACGATCTACAGCTCGGTGCTCGAGCAATGGCTCGCGACGGACGCTGCGGCAGTGATCCCGCATGCGAAGTCGTTCGGACGCGTGCCGCTTCTCCGATGAAGCGCCTCGGGCTCCTGCTCGTCCTCTTGGCCTCCGCAGGCGCTCTCCCGGCGCAGGCCGCCGCGCCGCTCGGCCGCGTCCAGGTCGTCGCCGTCGAGTTCCACTACCGCCTGTCGCGCGTGCGCGTTCCGGCCGGCCCGGTAAGGATCGAGCTCGCCAACTTCGGCCAGGACGAGCACAACCTGACGCTGCGCAAAGTCGGAACGACGAAGGTCATGAGCATCCCGGGCGCGCTCCCCGGGACTCGGGAGACCGCGACGTTCCGTCTCAAGCCCGGGCTCTACGTGCTCAAGTGCACGATGGCCAACCACGCAATGCTCGGGATGAAGGCGCGCCTGCGCGTCCGCCCTCGAAGCTAGTAGGGCTTGGCGTGATACCGCTCGTTGCGCCAAGCCCTACTAGGAGGGCTTGACCTCGATCTCGCCGCGCCGGGCGATCGGGCGCCAGTGCAAGCGGCTGCCCTGGATCGCGGTGAGCACCGACTCGACGACGACGAGGTACATCAGCTGCCGGTAGACGAGCTGCTGGAGCGGCATCGCCCAGAGCACGCGCGGCGACTCGCGGTCGAGCCGGAATGCGTACCAACCGAGGAGGAGCTGGAGGCTCGTGAAGACGCACCAGAAGCCGAGCACCGCCCACGGGTCGAGGAAGACGATCCCGTAGATCGAGAACAGGTCGATCAACGGCGCGAACAGTGGGAGTGCGATCTGGAACAGGACGAGGTACGGAAGCCCACGGCGACCGATGGCCTGCTCGCCCGGCCGCCAGAGCGCGGAGCGGTGCTTCCAGACCGACTGGAGCGTGCCGTAGCACCAGCGGTAACGCTGGCGCCAGAGACCGCGCAATGTCGCAGGCGCCTCGGTCCAGGCGCGGGCATTCTCCTCGTAGACGATGCGCCACCCAGCGCGGCCAACGGCGAGCGTGAGGTCCGTGTCTTCCGCGAGCGTCACGCCCGAGACGCCTCCTGCGTCGGCCAACGCTTCGCGCCTGAACGCCCCGATCGCGCCCGGCACGGTCGGCATGCAACGCAAGACGTCGAACAAGCGGCGATCGAGGTTGAAGCCCATCACGTACTCGATGTGCTGCCAGCGCCCGAGCAGCCGCTTGCGGTTTCCGACCTTCGTGTTCCCGGAGACTGCGCCAACCTCGGCCGAGCGGAAGGGCTGAACGAGGTGCGCGAGCGTCCGCGCCTCGAAGACCGTGTCGGCGTCGACCATGACCACGATGTCGTGCCCCGCCTCGGCGATGCCGTGGTTGAGCGCGGCCGGCTTGCCCGAATTCGGTTGGCGCAGCACTCGCACATCAGCCAGGCCGAGCCCGGCGACGAGATCTCCCGTCCCGTCGGTCGAGCCGTCGTCGACGACGATCACCTCGAGCTCGGGATAGTCGCTGGCCGCGAGTGAGCGAACCGAGCGCTCGATCCCGACGACCTCGTTGAACGCGGGGACGATCACCGAGACCGGTGGCGTGAACTCGTCCTCGAAGCCGCGGCTGCGCACCGTCCTTGCATGCCGCCTTGCGAAGATGATCAGGAGGAAGACGCGCGCGACGAAGAGCAGCGCCACGACCACGAGCAGCCACGCGAGGATCGTCGTCGTCCAGCGCGCGGCGGCCAGCGTGGCGATCAGGACCCGCCCTCGCGCACGCCCCCAGCGGTCGACGGGGACCTCAGCTTGGGCACGCGAGAGCCCCGCCAGCTGCGACACGGTCACGAACCGGAAGCCGCGGGCGCGCAATGCGGGAACGAGGCGCCCGACCGCGCGAACGGTCTGCGAGCGGTCACCGCCGCCGTCGTGCAGGAGGACGATTCCCCCTCGCTTGCCCTGCGGCGTCGCCGAGGCGACGATCGAGTCGACGCCCGGCCGGCGCCAGTCTTCACCGTCGAAGTCGGTGAGCACGACCTCATAGCCATCGCGGGCGAGCCGTTCGTAGGCTCCGGCCTGGCCGGCGTTGACCCCTCCGGGCACCGACGAGTAGGGCGGCCTGAAGAGCCGCGGCCGGATGCCGACGGTCCCGGCGAGCGCGTTGTCGGTGAGCCCGACCTGAAGACGCTGCTCCCAGCCGGGAAGCGACGAGACGTCCGCGTGGGTGAAGGTGTGGTTTCCGAGCTCGAACCCTTCCCGGTGCAGTTCGCGAACGACGTCCGGATGCCGTACGACCTCGCTGCCAACGACGAAGAACGTGGCCGGCACGTGAAGGCGCCGGAGCTCGGCGGCCATCCTCGGCGTCCAGCGAGGATCGGGCCCGTCGTCGAAGGTGAGCGCGATGCGCCTCCCGGGAGCGGCGTCCCTGGACTGGAGCCCGCCAGGCCCCCAGGCTAGAACCGGCCCATCGCCCGCGAGCGGGCCGCCGGCACCGGGAACCGGTGTCGCGCTTCGGCCGGTGGTTCGTGTCGAGAGGCCCTGGACCGCGAGCAGCGTCGACAACGTGCCGAGGAGCAGGCCGAGGACGACCCAGCGGGTGACGGCCCGCGGCGAGCGGCCCACGTCAGCCCTTCTTCGGCGGCGGTGGAGGCGGGGGCGGTGGTTGTGCGGCTTTTTTCACCTGGCCGGGAGCGACCGCGGGCGGCGGCGGCGCGAGCGGCTTCTGCCGGCCGACCCGGCGTCCGCGGCTCGTGGCCGGCGGTGGCGGCGGCGCGGCCTTCCGGACCTGACCCCGCGGCGCGGAGTAGCCCTTGCGCGACCAGCCGCGTGTGGGAGCAGCGGGGTTCACCGGTGCCGGCGCGGCCGCGGCCGGAGGGGTCGCAGCCGGCGCGCGTGCAGCGCGTCGTGCGGCGGCCCGCCGCTTGCCGACGACGGC
>JBKPQP010000144.1:0-10957 GCA_046734155.1 Actinomycetota bacterium
TCCGATTCCTTCTCCTGGCCCATGCTCGTCCAGACGTCCGTGTAGAGGACGTCCGCCTCGCGGGCCGCCTCCCTCGGGTCGTGGGTGAGCTCGACCGTTCCGCCCATCTGGACGGCCGCGCGCCTGGCTGCGGTGACCGCGTCCTGGTCGGGCTCGTAGCCCTGGGGCGTCGCGGCGACGAACCGCATCCCGAAGCGGGCAGCGCCGACCATGAGCGAGACGCAGACGTTGTTCCCGTCGCCGAGATAGGCGAGCCGTGCGCCCGAGAGGCGTCCGAGCCGCTCGCGGATCGTCATCAGGTCGGCGAGCGCCTGGCACGGATGCGCGTAGTCGGTCAGCCCGTTGATGACCGGGATGTCGGCGTCTTCGGCGAGCTGCTCGACGTCCTCCTGCGCGAAGGTGCGGATCATGATCGCGTCGAGGTAGCGCTCCAGCACGTGTCCCGTGTCCTTGATCGTCTCGCCGCGCCCGAGCTGGAGGTCGTTAGCGGAGAGGTAGAGGCCGTAGCCGCCGAGCTCGACGATTCCGACCTCGAACGAGACGCGGGTGCGCGTCGAGGGCTTCTGGAAGATCATTCCGAGCATCCGGCCCGGGAGGAGCTCCTGCGGGTCGCGCAGCTTGCGGAGCTCCTTGAGCTCGTCCGCGAGGTCGAGCGCGGTCTTCAGCTCCTCGGAGTTCCAGGTGCCGATGCGGACGAAATCCCGTCCCTTGAGGTGCTGAGCGACCTCGACCATGCGAGGCCGAAATGCTACGCGCTCTCGTAGCCCGCTTCGGCGAGCAGCACGCGTAAGCGTTGAAGGCCGGCGAACATCCGGCTCTTGATCGTTCCCAGCGGTTGCCCGAGCCGCTCGGCGAGCTCGGACTGGGTGAGGCCCGCGTAGTAGGCGAGCTCGATGGGCTCACGCTGCTCGGCCGGTAGTCCGCGCAGCGCTTCCCGGACGATCTCGCGGCGCGAGCGTGTGACGGCCGCTTCGTCGGCGCCGGGGTCGGAGCCCTGCGGCTCGCCAATGACCGGCAGCGTGCGCCGCTTCTGCTCGCGGCGGACGAGGTCGACGGCGCGGCGGTGCACGAACGTGAGCAACCATGTGCTTGCCTTGGCGCGTTCGGGGCGGTACGAGCCGGCGCCGCGCCAGATCTGGAGGAACGCCTCCTGGACGGCGTCCTCGGCGAGGGAGGCGTCCTGGAGGATCTTGTACGCGAGCCCGTAGGCGACCTTTCCGAACCGGTCGTAGAGCTCGCCGAGCGCGTCCTCGTCGGCTTGCGCCACGCCCTCAACGAGCTCCTCGTCACTACGCGGCCGCCCTTCCGGGCTCATCGGCTGCTCACCCAAGGGGACGCGGAGCCCCACCACGGAGATGGCAATCGGGCTCTGAGCGGCGGCCGACACGTCAGGTCGTTTCCGCCCTGAAGAGGATTGGCAGCGTCGGCGACAAGGCTCCGCCGGCCCGCTCAAGCGTGACCGCGACCGTTCCGGTGCTGGGAACACGCCTCGAGAGGAGGACTGGGGTGCAGCCATTTCCACCGCGGAAGAGACCCGCCGACTGCGGCGGCTTCCCGCTGATCACCCACGCTTCGTACGTCTTGGTGCTCGGGGCGTGGGCCAGTCCGCAAACGACGAGCGCGGCGCGTCCGTCGTCTGCGACGAGCAGCGACCCGTCGGCGCCGGTCAGCGGCCTTGCGGTAGCTCTTCCGGCGAGGAGCTCGGCCGCTTGCTTGTACGCGGCGTTGGCGCTCCGCTCACGATCGAGGGAGTTCGACAGCGAGTGCGCCCAGAGGCCGAGGCCGATCGCCAGGCACGCGGCTGCGACCGCGACCGCTGCTGCCGCGCCGAGGGCCCAGTTGCGCCTCGGGAGCTTGATGACCGCGGCGCGCGGCTCTGCCCGCGCGCCCTCGATGATGCGGTCGCGCAGCTCCTTCGGCGGCACCGGCCCTTCGGCCGCGTAGGCGAGCGCCTCGACCGGTTCGCGAAGCAGCGCGAGCTGCTCGGTGCACTCGGCACAGTCCGGGAGGTGCCGCTCGAAGCGCTCGCGCTCGTCGTCGTCGAGCGCGTCGAGCGCGTAGGCGGCGAGAAGGTCGTGTGGGTCGCTGCTCATCTGGGCTTCGTTGTATTCGCCCTGGGCGCCGATCCGGTTCGACTAGAAATAGTACGGCAGCAGATTCTGGGCTCCGAGCGCGTACCAGAGACCGAAGGCGAGGCTCGCCGCTCCCAGCGCGGGGGCCAGCCGGCCGATCGAGCCGCGGGCGAGCGTCAGGCCGAAGCCGGTCGTCAGCAGCGTCATCGAAACCGCCGTGAATGCGGCGAGGATTCCGAGCGCGCCGATCGCGAGTGCCGTCCCATCGATCGTGCTCACGAGGAGAATGCCGACGCCCGCGCTGCCACCGATCCCGTGGAGAAGCCCGACGGCGAAGGCGCCGAGCGGCGTCCGGCCGCGGACGTGCTCGTGCGGCTCGGTCGTGTGCGAGTGGAGGTGCGCGTGCGAGCGATCTGCGTGGGCGTGTGCATGGGCGTGGAAGGCGCCACGGCGCCAACGGACGAGCAGCCAGACGGCGAGGCCTGCGATCAGGAACCCGATCGCGGTCTCGGCGGCGCGTTGCACGGTTTCGGGCAGGTACGCGCGGTAGAGAACGATCGGCACGCCGAGCGCGAACAGCGTGGTCGCGTGGCCGCCGCCCCAGGCGAGCCCGAGCACCGCGGCGTCGCGGGCGCGCCGTTCGGTCGACGCGATCAGGGTTGTCACCGCGGCTAGATGGTCCGGATCGGTCGCGTGGCGCAGGCCGAGCAGGACCGCGACGGCGATTACGAGGACGAGTGTCGTGCCGTCCGAGAAGGAAGCGAGGTAGTTGTCGAGTCCGAACATCTCAGCTCACTTTCGGGATGGCCCGCACGGTCATGGCCGCGCCGGCGATGACGATAACGAGAGCGCTGATCGCCGGGAGCAGGCCGATCACGCGGCCCTGGAGCTCGAGGCGGCGAAACGTGTGCTTGGCGAGGATCGCTGCGAGGCCGATTCCCGTGATCGAGAGCGCGAGCCCTGCGCTGAAGGCGACGATCAGCCCGAGACCGAGGGCGATGCGGTGCAGCGAGATGGCCGCGAGGAGGACGACGAGCGCGGACGGGCAGGGGAGGAGCCCTCCAGAGATGCCGACGGCGGTCAGTGAGCGCCAGCCGAGGTCCCCGTGGCCGTGGTGATGGTGATGGTGCCCGTGGCTGTGGGCACGCCGGTGCCGAATGCGCCCCAGCAGTACCGACGCGCCGACGCCGATCACGAGCAGCCCGGAGACGAGCCCGATCCACGGGTAGAGCTGTTCGGGAACGATGAATTGCGAGAGCGCAAGCGTCACGAAGCCGAGCGTGAAGACGCCGATCGTGTGCGTCGCAGTGACGATCAGGCCGAGCGCGGCCGCGTGGCGCGGCCTTCCGCGCTGGCCGACGAGGTACGCGGTGACGATCGCCTTTCCGTGCCCCGGCGAGAGCGCGTGCGCCGAACCCCAGAAGAATGCGAGGGCGAGCGAGATCAGGATCACTCCGACGCCGAGGTCGTCGCGGGCGATCAGGCTCGCGAAGCCGCCGTCGCCGGTCGCGCGGATAGCGGCTCGGGCGGAGAGCTGCGCGCGCGACTCGAGTTGCGGCGCGCTGCCCGGGCTGTTGCCGGGCTCGATCGTTGCCGTCGCGGACGTGATCTCGAGCGGGCTGCTCAGGAGATCCTTCGGGTACGCGGCGAGCTCGGTACTGACGCTCGTCGACGGCACCGAGGACGCGGTCGCGCTCGCACCGTCGCGCGCGGAGAGCACGACCTCTTTCCAGCCGATCCGGTTCGCGAAGTTCGAGTCCCTGAGCTCGAGTCGACCCGAGGTTGCGGGCGCCGAATAGACGGCCTCGAAGCGGAGCGTGCGCAGGCCGGCGGCTCCAGGCGGGAAGGCGAGCGCGTGGTCGAGCGGCGTGAGTGCGACGCCGCGCCCGTCGAGACGAAGGTCGAGCCGGCGGGCGATCCGAGCAGCTAGCTCCCGCTCGTAGGTCGACTCGTCAGTGATCTTCTGACGTTCCTGAAAGGCGGGGATCTCGGCCATGTCGAGGACGTACTTGATGTAGATGCGGTCGCCGGAGAGTTCGATCCCATCGAAGCGGTTGACCGTGAAGTTCCCGAGCGGGTGGGCGCTGGCGGCTGCCGGCGCGAGGAGCGCAACGAGGACAACGAGGAGAAGGAGGAGGCGCCTCACGACGCATACCTCTTCGCGAGTGTGCTCCAGAGGAGCGAGAAGTGCGGGTTCAGCCGCACGGCCCTCGCAAACCAGGAGCGGGACTCGTGCCCGAGGCAGCGCTCGATCATCCCGCGGTGGAAGTACTTGAGCGCGTCGTGCGTCCCGAGCCGGAGCGCGCGCCTTGAGTAGGGGAGCGCCTCGTCGCAGCGGCCGTTTCGCTCGAGCGCCCACGCGAGGACGTCGTCGCCGTCGATGCTCGGGCGCGCGCGTCGCGCTTTGCGCGCGGCCGCAAGCGCGCGCCCGAGCCTGACGCCGTGGTCGGCGTCGAACTGTGCGATCTCGAGATCGGTGCGCACGCCGTTCGCGACGAGCAGGCGCCGGATCACGTCGACCAGCGCGTACTGCCGTTCCGCCGCGCGAGGATGACCGTGCCGCGCGTAGAGATCCCCGAGCGTCGCGACCGTCTGCGGGAGCGGCAGCTCCTGGGCTGCGTGCTGCGCGAGTGCGAGCGCCGCGCCATGGCGGCCCTTCGCCTCCTGGACGAGCGCGAGCGGCTCGAGCGCGTATACGTAGCCGGGAAAGATCGAGAGGGCTGCGCGGTAATGCGACTCCGCTTCGGCAATTCGTCCTCGCGACCAAGCGAGCTTGCCGAGCTGCGTCTCCACCCAGGCCGTCGGCTCCGGCTGCCCACCGGCCGCGTCGAGCGCGAGCCTCATCGCCTGCTTCGCCGCGTCGCGCCGGCCGAGCAGCTCTCTCGCGTACGAGATTCGCGAGTAGGACGAGAGGTCGGGCCGCAGCGAGCTCATGTGGTCGAACGTATGAAACGCCTCGTCGTACCGGCCGAGCTCGATCAGCGCGTCGCCGACGACTCCATAATTGCGCGCCGTGTACGGAGCGAGCCGCACCGACTCGCGGCCGAAGACGAGTGCCTCCTGAAAGCGGTGCCTGGCGAGGGCGAGCGATCCGAGCGCGCTCGCTGTCGCGGAATCCTGTGGGTCGAGCCTGCGGGCGCGGTCGAGCGCCTGCCCGGACTTCGTGTAGTAGGCCGGGTTGCCCGTCTCGCGTGCGCGCTGCTGGTAGGCGAGCCCGAGCAGTGCGTAGCCCTTGGCGTCTCCCGGGTGCGACCGCAGCTGACCGACGAGCTGCTTTACGAACGACGCCGTGTTCCCCGCGGAGAAGCCTGCGGCGAAGCTCTCACCTGCGGCAGCGCTCTTCACAGGAACTGCGCGGGCATTGCCGCCCGAGTCCCGAAGCGCCCCGCCGACGAGGGAGACGGCGGCGACGAGTGCCGCCGCCGTCCCTGCGAGAACGAGTCTCGTCTGCCTCGTCACGCGTCTAGGGGTTGTCGTGTTGTCGGTTTCGCCCGTCGAACGGCGTGGCGAGGAACGGGAAGCTGCCGGAGAGGGCAGCGTCGTCCGTATTCACCCCGTCGGATGCGCGGGCCGCTACGTAGTTCGGACCGCCGACGACGCGGATCGCGATGTCGGTGACGTCGTCCTTCGGGCGCCGTCCGTTCGGCCAGCCGGCCGGATCGGGCGTGTCCGCGAGGACGGTCATCCGCTGCTGATCCGCGAACGGCGTCGGCGGGACGAGCAGGTTCAGCCGCAGGAGCTCCGAGAGCCGGGTGTCGCTCGGCTGGTACTTGAGCAACAGATCGCGGAGATCCGTCCGGTTCGTTTTCGCCGCGGGAACGCCGAACACGAGCTCCAGCGCCAGTGCCAGGCGCGGGTTGAGGTAGTAATCCTCGAACCTGCTTTCCTGGTCTGGCTCCAGGGCGTTCCAGCGGTCCTTGTCGACGGTGCCGATGATCGCCTCGTTGACGAGTGGGTTGGCCAGGCGCTGGACCTGCCTGAACCCAGCCTGGCCTTCGCCGTCGACCGAGACGTGCGGCCGGCTCGTAGAGGCGTACGCGCCGATCGTCGTCGCGCCCGTGTCGCCCGTCAGCATCGAGGCGGGCAGCTCGATTGCGATCGAGTGGACGTTGAAGCCCGACAGCATGTCCGTGCCGAACGGGTTCACGTTGTCGTTCGCGTCCTCGGCAGGAGTCTCGATCGGCGGAATGCGCCTCAGGTTGAGCGTGTCGAAGACGCCTCCGAGGTCGATGTAGAACGGGTCCTCGCGCTGGCCTGCGAAGACCTTGATCCCGTTGCCAAGGTCATATGTGCCCTGGGCAGCGAGCGCTGCGTAGTTCGGCATCGTCCGCGGGCCGACGTTGGACGGCACTGCGATCAGGCCGTCGGCGACCTGCGTTCGCTGATGACCCTTGACGAGGGTGACCGTATAGCGCTGTCGAAGTCCCAGGCCTTCCGAGCCCGGGCCGTCGAGCGCGGTGACCGGCGGCAGCCCGCCCGCTCCGCCCACGTACGAGAACGGAAGCGTGAACTGGCGCGCGATTCCGCGGACCGGCTCGGTCCTGAACCGGAACTCGAGCTCGACGTCGTCCGCCCTGCCGTCCCCGTCGTTGTCGACCGAGAACTTGTAGAGGACGTTCGGGTCGAAGTTCCAGTAGTTCGGCCCCGAGCTCGGCTCCTCGCCCGGGATCACGTCCATGATCAGCGCCACCTTGTCCTGCTGGCTCGGCGCGTAGTCGCGGAACATGAAGAAGTCCGTGATGTCCGCGGTCGGGTCCAGCGAGATGAGCGGTGCTTCTCGATGGCTTGCCGCCTGGGCCGCCTGCGGGCCTGTTCCACGCGCGAAGAGCACGAGGAAGAGCGCGCCGACGGCGAGCCCCAGTGCGATGACGATCTTTCTCTTCTCGACGGCTCTGGTCACTGCCGTCTCTCCCTCCTGACCCCGTTCGTTTCGCGTTGTTCGCATGAGTCCGTCCTTCGGTTCGATGGAGAGCCCGCCCGCGAGGACGGGCTCTCCGAAGGAATGGCTACTTGCCCTTCTCGTTAGCGAAGCCCGAGCCGGGGTCCGCCTCGTAAGGGAAGACGGGCAGTCGCTGGCGGTCGGGGCCGTCGACGCCGTCGCCGAGCGGCACCTTCTTGCCGACGAGCGCGCCGGCCACTGCCTGCTCCGCGATGTCGACGACGTCGTCGCCGAGCCGCCGGCCGTTCGGCCAGCCCTGTAGGTCGCCGCCGAGCACGCCGAGTCTGCTGAAGTCACTCGGCGGGGTGACTGGGACCGACAGGTTGATCCGCAGCATGTCCGCGAGCGTCGGGCCCGTGTAGTTGAGCTTCGGCTTGTTCACGCCCGTGAGCAACACCGAGACGAGATCGCTGCGGTTCTTCTCCGGGACGCCGAGCTTGTAGAGCTGGTTCATCACCTTCGCGAGGATCGGCGTGCGGTAGAAGCGCGCGAAGTACTTGTCGCGCGAAGGCGTCCAGTGGTTCCAGAGGTCCTTCGTCTCCGTCGGGATGATCACCTCGTTGACGAGCGGGTTGCCCAGGCGCGAGACCTGCGACCAGCGCATGTGCGCGCGGCCGTTTCCTTTGACCTTCACCTGCTGGCGGTCCGTGGTCGACCAGATGCCGATCACGTGGCTCTTCGTGTCGACCTCGGAGATCGGGATCTGGAGCGCGATCCCGTGGACGGCGTAGCCGGCGAAGAAGTCCTTGCCGCCGCCCATGTTGCCCGTCCCCTTGCGGATCGCGAGCAGGTCGAAGATCGCCCCGATGTCCGCGTAGAACGCGTCGTCGCGCTGGCCGGCGAAGACCTTGCCTCCGCCCGGCAGGTCCGTCACCCGCGAATCCGCGAGCTGCCGGTAGCTCTTGCCCATCAGGGTCCGAGGGCCGACGTTGTCCGGCGGGGTCACGCCGCGGGCGATGATCTGCGAGCGGTTGCCGACGATCTTCTCGACGGTGTACGGCTGCTCCGTGTTGCCGAGGAACAGCGGGCCCTTCTTCGTCCGGAACCGGAAGCGATAGATCAGTTCCGGCTTCCCGTCGCCAGTCCGGTCGATCTTGATGTTGTACCGGGCGCGCGGCGAGAACGTGTAGTAGTTCGGCCCCGCGGCCGGGTCCTCACCGGGGATCCAGTTCGAAATGATGGTGAGGGTGTTCGTCTTGTCCGGGCTGCGGAACGCGTAGAGGTCCGTGTTGTCGGCTGCCGGATCCTCGGAGATCAGCGGCGCTTCCCGGTGGCTTGACGCCTGGCTCGCCTGGGGTCCCGCGTCTCGCGTCAATGCTGCGAGAACCGCGGCGCCGGCGATCGCCAGGACGATGAGTGCGAGCTTGCGCATTGGAGTTGCGGCTCCTTTCGGATTGGGTCGCGGCTTGTTCGCGCGAGCCCGGCCCGCGGTTCAGAGATCACGCAGAGACGCGTAACGCAGAAGTGCGTCAGGCCTGGCCGCGGAGCCAGTCGGCCAGGAACGGCTCCGCGATCCGGTGCTCACCGTCCGACCGGGACACGAGCTCGTTCCGCGTCAGCGCCTGGAGGGCTCGCTGCACCGTTGACGCTCCCGGAAGCTTGTGTCGGCGCCGGTAGTCGCCGCTCAGCGGGCGTCCGTTTTCCTGCGCGAGCGCCTGGAGCGTGAGCCGCTGGACGCTCGATGCCTGGTCCCAGATCAGCTCGAAGTGCGCGTGCTCGGCGCGGAGCACGTCGGCAAGCGCGCGCTCGTATTCGGCGAGCCGGGCGACGCGGGCTTTCGGCGTCTCCTCCCAGAGGAAGTAGCAGAGCTCCTGTGTCGCGTACGGGTGGCCGCCGGTCGTCTCGAGCACCGCCGCGACCGTCTCTGGGGCGATTTTCTTGCCGGTGCGCTCGAAGCCGGCCGCGAGGTAGCTCTCGAACCGGGGCGGGTCGATCACCCCGAGCTCCATCTGCCGGGCGCTGCGCCAGAACGGCTCGTTTTCGTCGTTGAAGATCCGCTCCATCATGTGGCGCTTGCTGCCGAGGTAGACGTGCGCGACCTCGGGCTGCTCCTGGAAGACCGAGCGCATCAGCTTCGGCAGGTCGGGGTCGATCGTCACGACCTCCTGGAACTCGTCGAACACGAGGGCGACCTTGCGCTTGCGCTCCGCGGCCAGCTGCCCGGGCAGCTCGAGCAGGCGCTCGAGGGTCGCGTCGACGTCCTGCCGCGGATAGCCGGCGTCGAAGCTGAAGCTCGGCGCGCCCGTGTCCGGATCGATCGTGACGATCGGGCGGATTCGCAGGTCGGCGAAGATGCGCAATCGCTCGCGTGCGCGGAAGAGGGCGGAGGCGACGTGCTCGTAGATCGTGTCGGCGAGCTTCTCGGCGAGCCGCTCCTCCGTCGGGGTGGTCATGAGGTTGACCTGCGCGACGAGGACCTTCTTCTTCTCGACCTCCTGGATCACACGCCACACGAGTGAGGTCTTGCCGTAGCGGCGCGGCGCGATGATGACGACGTCCTGGCCGTTCAGGATGTCGCGCGTCAGCTCGCGGATCTCGGTCTCGCGGTTCGTGAACGCTTCGTCGAGCGCGAGGGCACCGTAGCGGAAGGGGTTCACGCTCCAAGCGTAACAGTGATTACGCTAACTTGCGTTACGCTTCAGTGCGTCATGGATGGACTATGGTGCCCGTTTTGCCAAGGGCCGCTTCCGCTAGGGCCGCGGACGACGTGATCAGCGTCTCGCCGCCGGCTCGGGCGAACGCGACCGCCGCCTCGACTTTCGGCCGCATCGAGCCCTCTGGGAGCTCGGGAAGCAGCTCCTCGGCTTCGTCCGCCGAGAGCTCGCGCACCGGCTCCTGGTTCGACTTGCGGTAGCGGCGGTAGACGTATTGGACCTCGGTCAAGATCACGAGTCGTTCGGCGGCCAGGCGCTCGGCGAGCAGAGCGGATGCACGGTCCTTGTCGATGACGGCATCGACGCCCTTCAGGTAACCGTTGCGGCTGACGACCGGGATCCCGCCGCCTCCACACGCGATGGCGATCGCGCCGGCGCCCAGCAGCGCTTGGATCGACGTGAGCTCCACGATCTCGAGCGGGCGCGGCGAAGGCACGACGCGCCGGTAGCCGCGGCCGGCGTCCTCGACGAGCTGCCAGCCGCGCTCCTGTTCGAGTGCTTGCGCCTGCTGCTCCGAGTAGAACGGCCCGATCGGCTTCGTCGGCCGCTCGAACGCCTCGTCGTCCGCGGAGACGTGCACGTGTGTGAGCAGGCAGGCGACCGGCCGCCCGGCCGTTCCCGCCAGCTCGGTCTCGATCATCGCCCCGATCTCCGCTTGGGTCTGTGCGACCGCGAGGTAGAGGGGAAGCGGAGGCACCTCGTCGGCGGCACGCTCCTGACGGAGCAGTTCGTTTCCGACCTGTGGCCCGTTCCCGTGTGTGACCACGACCTCGCCCTCGCGGACGAGCGGGGCAATCGCGGTGCACGTCTCCCGCAGCGCAGCGAGCTGCTCCGCCGCGGTCCCGCCTCCCAGCGCATTGCCGCCGAGAGCGATAACGACGGTCACACGAGTGCTGCGCGCTCGCCGATCAGGCCGTAGCGGGCGAGCACGTCGGCAAGCGTCGGCTCGCCGACCTCCTGCAGGCGGTACGTGATCCGCAGCGCCGGCCGGCCGAAGTCGAAGAGGCTCCGCAGGTCGATCGGCGTCCCGATGAGGACGAGATCGGGATTGCAGCGCTCGATCGTTTGGCGGAGGTCTTCACGTTGCTTCTCGCCGTAGCCCATCGCCGGGAGCAGCGCGCCGACATGCGGGTACTCGTCGAACGTCGCTGCGATCGAGCCGACTGCGCACTTACGCGGGTCGATCAGCTCCGCAGCGCCGTTCGCCTTCGCTGCGAGCACGGCCGCGCCGTAGGTCATCTCGCCGTGCGTCAGCGTCGGGCCGTCCTCGATCGCGAGCACGCGCTTCCCGG
>JBKPQP010000145.1:0-5206 GCA_046734155.1 Actinomycetota bacterium
CAAGAGTTGCCGCACGCTTCCGGGGACGACCGGCCGCAGTCGTCTCCAGCGCCGAGCTCCTCGGCGACCGCCGTAGCCGGCCCGGGCGTCTACCTATCAAGGCCGCAGAGGGCGTCCGGCCCGGCACGGCTATACGCTGAGACCATGGCTCCGCAGGCGGTCGAGTTGCACGTGGTCTCGGATTCGACGGGCGAAACGGCGACGCGCCTCGTCCACGCACTGGAGGCGCAGTTCCCCGAGCAGCCGTTCGAGGAGATCCGGCATCCGATGGTGGAGAGCGTCGAGGACCTCGCTCACGTCGTGCAGCGCGCGAGAGGCCGCCCCGCGGTCGTCGTCTACACGCTCGTCGAGCCCGAGCTGCGCGCCGAGATGAGAACACTCTGCCGTCGGGCTCGGCTTCACTACTGCGACCTGCTCGGCCAGCCGATCGAGGCCGTGGCCAAGGTCTCGGGCCAGGCCGCCCGCATGCAGGCCGGCGGGCGTCACTCGCTCGACGAGACGTACTTCAGGCGCATGGAGGCGATCGAGTTCGCGGTCAAGTACGACGACGGGATCGCCGGCGGGCTGAACGACGCGGACATCGTCCTCGTGGGCGTGTCGCGTACGTCGAAGACGCCGCTCTCGATCTATCTCGGCTACCTCGGCTACCGAGCGGCGAACGTCCCCATCGTGAAGGGGATCGACCCGCCGGAGGAGCTGTTCCACGTCGACCCGGCGAAGGTCGTCGGCCTCAAGATCGACGCGAAGCGGCTCGCCGAGATCCGCAAGAACCGCTCGCGGCGCATGGGTGGCTCGAACCACCGGTACTCGAAGCTCCTCGAGATCTACGAGGAGCTCGACAACGCCGCGGCCGTGCAGCGCAAGCTCGGGTGCCCGGTGATCGACACGACCGAGCTCTCGATCGAGGAGACCGCCGCGCGCGTGATCCGCCTCGTCGAGCAGCGCCAGGCCGAGACGACAGCCACCACATAGGCTGCCGCAACTGTGCCCACGCCGAAGCCTCCCGTCCCGGCCTGGCGCTGGGCAGCCTGGTTCTCGCTGCTCGGCGCGGCGATCCTCGTCTTCTACGTTCTGCTCACCCCCGTTTGGCTAGGGTTGCGCGCTCTCGCCTGGCTGGCCGACCGTAGGTCACGAGCGGCGCTGCCTTAAGTCGCGGGAGCTGTGGGAAGATTTGGTGACCATGACCCCGAACCGCTACGTCTACGACTTCGACGAGCCATCCGAAGGGGGTCGCGACCTGCTCGGCGGCAAGGGCGTCGGGCTCGCGGAGATGACCCAGCTCGGCGTGCCCGTTCCGGCCGGCTTCACGATCTCGACCGACGCCTGCCGCGCCTACTCCGAGTCGGGCGGCCGGCTCCCTGACGGCCTGGAGGCCGAGGTCGAGCGCCACCTGACCTCGCTCGAGGAGAAGGCGGACAAGCGCTTCGGCGATCCGGGCGACCCGCTGCTCGTCTCGGTGCGCTCCGGAGCAGCGGTCTCGATGCCCGGGATGATGGACACGATCTTGAACCTCGGCCTGAACGACGACGCGGTGCGCGGGCTCGCCGAGCGGACGGGCAACCCGCGCTTCGCGAACGACTCGTACCGGCGGCTGATCCAGATGTACGGCGAGGTCGTGGATGGGGTCGACGGGCACCTGTTCGAGGAGGCGCTGTCGAAGCTGAAGGAACAGCGCGGCGCCGCGCTCGACGTCGACCTGACGGCCGAGGACATGGCCGGGCTCGTCGAGACCTTCAAGGGCATCTACGAGAGCGAGACGGGCAGCCCGTTCCCGCAGGATGCGCGCGAGCAGCTCTCGCGCGCCGTGCGTGCCGTCTTCGAGTCGTGGGACAACCCGCGCGCGCAGGTGTACCGTCGCGCGCACCACATTCCGGACGACCTCGGAACAGCCGTCAACGTCGTCCAGATGGTCTTCGGCAACAAGGGCGACCAGTCGGGTACCGGGGTCGCGTTCACGCGTGACCCGTCCACGGGCGAGCAAGGGCTGTACGGCGAGTTCCTGGCCGACGCGCAGGGAGAGGACGTCGTCGCCGGGATCAGGACGCCGGAGCCACTCGAACGGATGGAGGCCGGCCTGCCGGACGCCTTCGGGCAGCTGACCGCGAACATGCGGCGCCTCGAGGAGCACTACCGGGACGTGCAGGACATCGAGTTCACGGTCGAGGACGGGAGCCTCTACCTGCTGCAGACGCGAAGTGCCAAGCGGACGGCTGCGGCGGCGCTCAAGTCCGCGGTCGACATGGTCGACGAAGCGCTGATCTCGCGCGAGGACGCGGTCGCACGCATCGACCCCGGAACGCTCGACCAGCTCCTGCATCCGATGATCGATCCCGCTGCGGAGGTCGAGGTCGTCGCGCAGGGTCTCAACGCTTCACCGGGCGCGGCCTCCGGGAAGATCGTCTTCGACGCGGACACGGCGGCCGAGCGCGGCAAGAACGGCGACAGCGTCATCCTCGTGCGCTGGGAGACCACGCCGGACGACATCCACGGGATGATCGCCGCGCAGGGGATTCTGACGGCGCACGGCGGGATGACCTCGCACGCCGCGGTCGTCGCGCGGGGGATGGGCAAGCCCTGTGTGGCCGGCTGCGAGGCGCTCTCGGTCGACACCGCGGCCAGGACAGCGGCGCTCGACGGCCACCAGTTGTCCGAAGGAGACGTGATCACGATCGACGGCGGGACGGGCCGGGTGATCCTCGGTCCGGTCGACCTCGTTCCGCCTCAGATCAACGAGGACTTCGAGACGATCCTCGGCTGGGCCGACGGGCTACGCCGCCTGAAGGTGCGCGCGAACGCGGACACGCCCGAGGACGCGGCCAAGGCGCGCGAGTTCGGCGCGCAGGGCATCGGGCTCTGCCGCACAGAGCACATGTTCATGGCCGAGGACCGGCTGCCCGTCGTCCGCGAGATGATCATGGCCTCCAGCGAGGACGAGCGGAGACGCGCGCTCGACAGGCTGCTCCCGCACCAGCAGGCCGACTTCGAGGGCATCTTCGAGGCCATGGCGGGCCTGCCGGTCACGATCCGACTGCTCGACCCGCCGCTGCACGAGTTCCTGCCGCCGCTCGAGGAGGCGACCGACGAGCACATGCGCGAGCGGATCCGCGCGCTCAGCGAGGCGAACCCGATGCTCGGGACACGGGGCTGCCGCCTCGGCCTGATGTTCCCGGAGATCTACGAGATGCAGGTGCGCGCGATCGCGCGCGCGGCGCTCGCGGTGCAGGAGCGGACCGGCGACGCGCCGCTCGTCGAGATCATGCACCCGCTCGTCGGGTTCAGCGAAGAGCTGCGGCGGCTCCGGGCGATGACCGTCGCCACTGCCGACGAGGAGGGTGAGGTCGAGTACCGGGTCGGAACGATGATCGAGCTCCCGCGCGCGTGCGTACGCGCTGACGAGATCGCCGAGCACGCCGACTTCTTCTCCTTCGGCACGAACGACCTCACGCAGACGGCGCTCGGCTTCTCGCGCGACGACGCCGAGGGCAAGTTCCTGACGCGCTACCTCGAGGACGGCGTGCTGGAGCGGAACCCGTTCGAGACGATCGACCAGGGCGGGGTCGGCGACCTCATGCGCATCGCAGTGGAGCGCGGCCGCAGCGTGAAGGACATCAAGATGGGCATCTGTGGCGAGCACGGCGGCGAGCCGAAGTCGGTCGAGTTCTGCCACGAGCTCGGCCTCGAGTACGTGTCCTGCTCTCCGTACCGAGTCCCGCTTGCGCGACTCGCCGCCGCCCAGGCGGCGCTCAAGGAATCGGGGATCGAAGCGGTCGCGTCGGGCGGCTAGGCAGCCAGCCCCTGCACGCGGAAGTACGCGACGAGGACCGCGGCCACGCCTACGGCGATCACGCCCGCGACTCCGAGCATGCCCGGGCGCCCGTAGATGGCATGCGTCCGCCCGAGACGCGAGAACGCGAGCATGCTCAGCGCCCCTCCGATCAGCCCGCCGACGTGGCCGCCGACCGAGATGTTCGGGATCGCGAACGTGAAGATGAGATTGATGACGATTAGGCCGAGGGCCTGGCCGCCGAGGACGTCGCTCCCCTGCATCTCCAGCACGAGCGCCGCGCCGAAGATGCCGAAGATCGCGCCCGATGCCCCGACCGTGACTGCGTTCGGGCTGAAGAGGATCGCTCCGGCCGAGCCGGCGAGCCCCGATACGAGGTAGATCGCGAGGAACCGCCCGCGCCCGATCGCCTGCTCGACCGGCGCGCCGACGAACCAGAGAACGAGCATGTTGAACGCGAGGTGGAGCAGGCTCGCGTGCAGGAACGCGGCCGTGATCAGCCGCCACCATTCCCCCTGGTCGAGCCCGCCCGGGACGAACAGCGCACCCTTCTCGAACAGAGTTCCCTGCACCTGTCCGAGCGACGAGCCTTGCGCGAGGTTGATCAGGAAGACGACGACGTTGATCCCGATCAGGATCTTGGTCACGAGCGCGCCCTGGCCCCCGTAGGACACCCGTCGCATGCTCTGGCTCATCCGTTGCGTGCCCTGCGCCCGACCCGCATGATCCGGGCACCGGATCCCGACGGGGGCGTAGACCATGCAGTCCGGGCAGATGCCGCGTCCGCACTCGGAGCAGGACACACCGGTCTCCCGGTTCGGATGCCGGTAGCAGTACATCTTGGTCTGCTCGGTGGCCACGGAGGTAGCGTAGTGCGGAGATGCGCGCCCACGTCGCCTTTACGCCCGGGGAGGTGACGAGTGCACCTGTCGGGATCGTCGTCGACGTTCTGCGCGCCACGTCGACGATCGCGCAGGCGCTCGCCTCCGGCTACGAGCGGGCCTATTGCTGCCGCGAGGTCGACCAGGCGCTGGCGCTCCGGGACAAGCTGGGCGAGGGCCTGCTGGGAGGAGAGCGGGACGCGGTGCGGATCGAAGGCTTCGACGTCGGCGCCTCGCCGCGCGAGTTCCTCGGGGAGCCGCGGGCCTCGACGGTGATCTTCTCGACGACGAACGGGACGCGCGCGATCCTCGAGACCGCTTCCCGCGCCGACGAGGTCCTGCTCGGAAGCCTGCTCAACCTGGACGCCGTCGCGGCGGCGGCCCGGGAGCGTGGGGGAGACGTGATGATCGTGTGCGCGGGGTTCCAGGGGACGTTCGCGCTCGACGACGCGTACTGCGCCGGCCGGATCGTCCAGCTGCTCGGCGCCGAGCCGTCCGACTCCGCGAAGGCCGCGGACGCGATCGCCCGCGAGTGGCCGGA
>JBKPQP010000146.1:0-7092 GCA_046734155.1 Actinomycetota bacterium
TACTGTCGGCTCAACCCTGGGCGTACTGTCGGCTCAACCCTGGGCGAGCGCGCGCTGCTGGAGGCCGAGGATCGACCGCGCAATCACTAGCCGCTGGATCTCGCTCGTGCCCTCGTAGATCTCCGTGATCTTCGCGTCGCGGTAGTAGCGCTCGACCGGGAACTCCTTCGTGTAGCCGTACCCGCCGAGTATCTGGATCGCCTCACCGGTCGTCCGCCGGGCAGTCTCCGACGCGAACAGCTTCGCCTTCGCGCCCTCCTCCGCATGCGAGAGCCCCTGCTGCTTGCGCCACGCGGCGCGGTAGACGAGCAGGCGCGCGGCGTCGATCTCGGTCGCCATGTCCGCGAGCTTCCACTGGATGGCCTGGAACTCGGCGATCGGCTTGCCGAACTGCTTCCGCTCGAGCGCGTAGCCACGGGCGAAGTCGTACGCGGCCCGGGCTATCCCGAGCGCCTGCGCGCCGATCCCGATCCGACCGCCGTCGAGCGTCGCCATCGCCACCGTGAAGCCCTTGCCCTCCTCGTGCAGCAGCCGATCCGGGCCGACCTCGGCGCCTTCGATCGCGATCGAGTTCGTGACCGACGAGTTGAGGCCGAGCTTCTCCTCGTGGCCGGTGACCCGGATCTGGTCGGCGTCGAGGATGAACGCGCTGACGCCACGCGCCCCCGGTGTGTCCGGGTCGGTCCGTGCGAAAAGCAGGAACGTCCCGGCGTGCTCGGCGGTCGAAATGAACTGCTTCGTGCCGGAGATGCGCCAGCCGTCGCCGTTCGCCTCGGCCGCCGTTCGTAGCGCCCCCGCGTCGGACCCGGCTTCCGTCTCCGTGAGCGCGAAGGCGCCGATCAGCTCTCCGCGGGCGAGGGGCGGAACGAAACGGGAGCGCTGTTCGTCGGTGCCGAAGGTGAGGATCGGGAGCGTGGCGGCGCTCGTGTGCACGCCAACCGTGACGCCGACCCCTGCGTCGGCTCTCGACAATTCTTCGAGAACGAGGATGTACGAGAGGAAGTCCGCACCGGCGCCGCCGTACTCCTCGGGCACGCAGACGCCCATCAGCCCGAGCTCCGCGAGCTTGCCGAAGACCTCCTTCGGGAACCGGTGATCGCGGTCCCACTCGGCCGCGTGCGGCTCGATCTCGGCCGCAGCGAACTCTCGCGCGAGCGCTTGGATCTCCCGCTGCTCGGGGCTGAGCTCGAAGTCCACTACGAGTAAGAGTAGAAGCCGGCGCGAAGCGCCTGTCCGCGCAGCGGACGAGTGGACTGGGTTCGGGGGAACCGGGAGGTTCCCCGACTACATGGAATCTGTCATGCGTAGTCGAAGAATCCGCTTCCCGATTTCCGGCCCAGGCGGCCCGCGGCGACGTGCTCTCGAAAGAGCGGGCACGGCTCGAAGCGATCCTCGCCGAGGCCGTCGCGGATAACCTCCATGATCGCAACGCAGGTGTCGAGCCCGATCAAATCGGCGAGCGCGAGCGGGCCCATCGGATGCGCGAAGCCGAGCTTCGCGATCGTGTCGATCGCCTCCGCCTCGGCGACGCCGTCGTGCAGCGCCCACACGGCCTCGTTGATGAACGGCATCAGGATCCGGTTGGAGACGAAGCCCGGGAAGTCGTTCGCGACGGCAGGCGTCTTGCCGAGCTCCCGCGCCAAGTCGGTGATCGCCTCCGCTGTCTCGTCGGACGTCTCCTTGCCGCGGACGACCTCGACGAGCGACAGGATCGGCACCGGGTTGAAGAAGTGCATGCCGATCACGTGGTCGGGACGGTTGGTCGCAGCCGCGAGCGTGGAGATGGGAATCGACGACGTGTTCGAGGCGAGCACCGCTTCGGTCGGAAGCGTCTCGTCCGCTCGGCGGAAGACGTCTTCCTTGACCGCAGCGTCCTCGATCACCGCCTCGATCATCAGATCCGCGGCGACGAGGTCGTCGACCGGCTGCACCCTGCTCAGGACATCGTCCGGGTTCGCCCCACCCTTGTCCGCGAGCTTGCCCAGGCTGCGGCGCATCGTCTCGAGACCGCGCTCGACCGCTCCGGGCGCGGCGTCGTAGAGCGATACACGTCGGCCCGAACCCGCAACGACCTGCGCGATCCCGCCGCCCATCTGGCCGGCGCCGACGACCAGCACGTGCTCGAAGTCCACGCGCGGAGGCTACTCGGGCGGCAGCTCGTCGCGCCGTCCGAGTGCGACGGGGATCAGCAGCACCGCGCAGACGGCCCCGATGAAGAACACGAAGGACATCGCATCCGCGTCCCCCTTCTTGCGCCACGCCGGCGCGGGCCTCGGCCGCTCGCAGTTCCTCTGGGCGGCGACACGCGCTGTGTGCGACGAGCCCGGCGCACACACGTAAGCTCGCGCAGGTCTCGCCGAGCTCGCGAAGACACAGACGAGCGCGCAGAGCAGGACCGCCAACCGACCGGCGAACACCGGCCGGCGCGGCGGCATACGCCAGAAGCCGCAGAACATCTCAATCAGTTAGACCGCCCGTTCGCCCCGGAGATAGCCCCGCAGCGCAAAGTTCACTCGACCGAGTGACGCCCGTTCGAGCCATGCCCGGTGCCAGGCGCCGGACCGGTCTAGCGAAGCAGTCCTAGACCTCGAGCAGGATCGCGTCGCCCTGACCGCCGCCAGAGCAGATCGCCGCGAGACCGAGGCCGCCGCCGTTTCTGCGCAACTCGTGCACCATCGTCCCGAGGATCCGCGCGCCCGAGGCGCCGATCGGATGCCCCAGCGCGACCGCGCCGCCGTTGACGTTGACCTTCTCCTCGTCGGCGCCGAGCATCTTCGCCGAGTTGAGCACGACCGACGAGAACGCCTCGTTCAGTTCGACTCGCTCCACGTCGTCGATCGTTTTGCCCGCCTTCTCGAGCGCGATCGCGCCCGCCTTGGCCGGCGTCCGTGCCAAATACGCGAAGTCGTCGGCGACGTAGCCCTGCGAGACGATCGTTGCGAGCACCTCGAGCCCGCGCCGTTTCGCGAACTCCTCGCTCGTGACGACGACCGCGCCCGCTCCGTCGTTCACGCCCGGCGCATTGCCCGCGGTCGTTGTCCCCTCGGGGTCGAAGACCGGCTTCAGCGAAGCGAGCTTCTCCAGCGACGTGTCCCGCCGGGGCCCCTCGTCGACCGAGAGTTCGCCGACAGGGACGATCTCGTCCGCGAACCGGCCTTCGTCGATCGCCTCGACAGCCCGCTCGTGCGAGCGAAGCGCCCAGCGATCCTGCTCCTCGCGCGAGATCCCGAGCTCGCGGCTCACGAACGACGCCTGCTCGACCATGTGCCGCTCGTCGAACGTCGACGTCAGCCCGTCGTACACCATCGAGTCGATCAGGGTCCCGTCGCCGAGCCGGTAGCCGAAGCGCGCGTTCTTCAAGAGGTAGGGCGCATTCGACATCGACTCCATGCCGCCCGTGACGATCACGTCACGGTCCCCGGCGCGGATCATTGCGTCCGCGATCTCGACCGCCCGGATCGAGGAGGCGCAGACCTTGTTCACCGTGTCGGCGCCGACCTCCTTCGGAATGCCGGCCCGGACCGCCGCCTGCCGCGCGGGAGCCTGACCCACGCCCGCCTGCAGCACCTCTCCCATGATGACGTACTCGACCTCGGCAGGCTCGAGCCCCGCCCGTTGCAGGGCAGCCTCGATCGCGATCGCGCCTAGCTCCGGCGCCATGTACGCGGAGAGGCCGCCGCCGAGCTTCCCGAAGGGCGTTCGCGCGGTGGAAACGATGACCGAACGACTCATGTCTCTGAGCGTAACAACGCGGCTCGAAGCCGCAGCGCCGCGAGCCTGACGACCTGTAACTCCTGCTACGTTGGACTTAGAGATGGACCACCTCGCTGCAGTCGGCGATCCCGAGCTTCGCGATGCGCTGCTCTTCGCGAGGAGCCACGCGCGCCCCGTGACCGCCGACGAGCTCGCCGAAGCCAAAGGACTGCACAGGAACGTGGCGCGATCGCGCCTCGAGCGGTTAGCCGAAGCTGGGTTGCTCGCAGTTGCGTACGAACGGCGCACGGGACGGACTGGGCCGGGCGCCGGCCGGCCGGCGAAGACCTACTCGGTCGTCCCGCAGCTCGAGTCGATCTCGTTCCCCGACGAGCACGAGTCACTCGCGGGACTGCTCGTCGACGCACTCGTCGCACGCGGCGGTGAAGAGCCCCTTCGCGAGGTCGGCGTCGAGTTCGGGCGCGGGCTCGCCCGGTCGTCCCGGCTCCGCCCGGCGAAAAGCATCGAGGCCGGGTTCGAACGCGTGTGCGCAGCGGTTCGGCGCCTCGGTTACCAGGCCTCGCTCGAGCACGTGGACGACGCCGGTGCCGTGATCTCGACACCAACGTGCCCGCTCCGACCGCTCGTGCGGATGCGGCCAGAGGCCGTCGAGATCGACCGCGGAATGTGGGCCGGGCTCGCGAGCTGCGCGCTGGACGGCGTCGAGGTCGGCGAGCTTCGCTGTGAGACACGCGACTGCTTCGACGACCACGCCTCTTGCAAGGTCGTGCTCGAGCTGGCCAAGCGCTGAGTTTCTAAAAACTTTCTTCTGGTGTAAAGAAACGGTGGAAGCGTTCACGGCCACCTTCGGCTGGCTCGAGCTAGTCACCAGTCCACTCGTCATGACTCCTCGGGAGACGAGTACGGGCCTCGTCGCACACGCGACGGAGCACCTCGGCGACAAGCCGGGAGTCGTCGTGGACGTGGGCACCGGGTCGGGAGCGATTGCGCTCGCAATCGCACAGGCCGCGCCGCAAGCGTGCGTCTGGGCGACCGATACGAGCGCGGCGGCTGTCGAGCTGGCGGCGCGCAACGCGCATCGGGCCGGGCTCAGCGGCCGAATCGCCGTGCGCCGCGGCGATCTTCTGGAGCCGGTCCCGGGGCAGGCCGACGTGATCGTCGCCAACCTCCCCTACCTTCCACTGAGCGAACGGCACAGCCATCCCGATCTCGAGTCCGAGCCGCTCAACGCGGTCTTCGCGGACGGTGACGGGCTGGGGCTCGTGCGTCGCCTCGTCGCTTCCGCCCGCCGGCGCCTCACACCGGACGGGCTGCTCGCGCTTCAGCTCCGCGGACGGATCCACGCTGCGGTGCAGCCCGACCTGCACGTGCTCGAGCAGGTTCTGGCTCCGGTGCAGATCGCCGCTTAGCCGGGCTCCTGTTCGCGGTCGTCCGCCGCACTCTTGCAACGCGCGCGAGCGCGTGAGACGATGAGAAAGAGAAAGGGCATTTTCGCTCTCGCCTCTCTCTTCCGTGGCCCACGTAGCTGGAGGAGGCGATCGAGTGAAATCCAGTTTCCCGGCTGAGCCGACCGGTACGATCGAACAGCGGGCCTCCGGCCCGCAGTTCCTCGTGCAGCGACATCCATGATCAAGCTCCCCTTCACCGACCCCGGAAAACCGGACACCCGGTCGCCGCTGCGTTTCCTCCTCTGGGTCGCGCGGCTCCAATGGAAGACCCTGCTCGGCGGCGTCTTCTTCGGCGTGATCTGGATGGTCTCGCAGGCGCTCATGCCGGCCGCGATCGGACAAGCAATCCAGCACGGCGTCGTCGACAGCGACAACCAGGCGCTCGTCGAATGGTCTCTGATCCTGCTCGGGCTCGGCGCAACGACGGCCGCCGCGGGCGTGATGCGGCACCGCTTCGCGGTCTCGAACTGGCTCCAGGCCTCCTTCCGGATGGCGCAGATCGTCGCGCACCACGCCGCGCGCGCCGGGCCCGCGATCAAGAAGGGCCACTCGACGGGCGAAGTCGTCGCCACGGTCTCGAACGACGCGATGCGCGCGGGCGGGGCCTTCGACATCACCGCGCGGCTGGCCGGCGCGATCGTCTCGTACATCGTCGTCGCGATCATCCTGCTCTCTGCGTCGGTCACGCTCGGGCTCGTCGTCCTGATCGGAGTGCCGGTGCTCGTGCTGCTGATGGGCTTCGTCATCAAGCCGCTCCAGGCGCGTCAGGCCGTGCAGCGCGAGGAGGTCGGCAAGCTGACCGCGCTCGGGGCCGACACGGCCGCCGGACTGCGCGTGCTGCGCGGAATCGGCGGCGAGCAGGCGTTCTTCAACCGCTACTACACGCGCTCGCAGGAGGTACGGCAGGCAGGCGTTCGCGTCGCTCTCCCCCAGTCCACGCTCGACGCCGCGCAGGTGTTCATCCCCGGGCTCTTCATCGTGCTCGTCACCTGGCTCGGCGCGCGCTTCGCCCTGGAAGGAAAGATCGACACCGGCGACCTCGTCGCCTTCTACGGGTACGCCGCGTTCCTCGTGCTGCCGCTGCGGACTGCCGCGGAGGCGGTCGACAAGCTGACGCGCTCGTACGTCGGCGCGAAACGGATGCTCGCGATCCTCGCGGTCGAGTCCGACATCGTCGAGCCCGAGAGCCCCGCGCCCGAGCCCGCGCCGCACGTCCCGCTCCACGACCACGGCTCGGGCCTCCGGGTCGAGCCCGGACGCCTGATCGGGCTCGTCTCGGCCCAGCCGGACGAGGCCGCGGCGATCGCGGATCGGCTCGGCCGTTTTGGCGACCACGACGGAGTCCACCTCGGCGAGATCCCGATGACCGACCTCTCCATCGACGCGGTGCGCCGGCGAATCGTCGTCAGCGAGGCCGACCCCATCATCTTCTCCGGCACGCTGCGGCGCGAGCTCGATCCGTGGGAGCGCACGGACGGCGACGACGAGCGCATTCACGGAGCGATCGCGGTTGCGAACGCAGAGGACGTGATCGAGGCGCTCCCGGAGGGCCTGGACGCGTACGTCGACGAGCGCGGGCGCTCGTTCTCCGGCGGCCAGCGCCAGCGGCTCGTGCTCGCCCGCGCGCTGCTTTCCGACGCGGAGGTGCTCGTGCTCGTCGAGCCGACCAGCGCAGTCGACGCGCACACCGAGGCGCGAATCGCACGGCGCCTGCGCGAGGCTCGCGCGGGCAGGACCACGGTCATCATCACGGCCAGCCCGCTGATGCTCGATCAGACCGACCGCGTCTACTTCGTCGAGGCGGGCCGCGTGGTCGCCGACGGGACGCACCGCGAGCTCCTCTCCACGCACGACGGCTACCGCTGGACCGTGACGCGGGGTGAGGACCTGTGAACGAGCTGCTCCCGATCGCAGCGGGTGAGGAGCTGCG
>JBKPQP010000147.1:0-10590 GCA_046734155.1 Actinomycetota bacterium
CGCCCCGAGGTCGTCGCCCTGTCGGTCGACCTCCCGCCCGAGGAGTGCCTCGCAGCCGTGATCGACTCGCCGTACACCCGCTACCCGGTCTATCGCGAGACGCTCGACACGGTCCTCGGCATGCTCCACGTGCGCGACCTCTTCTCCGCGCTCGTCGACCGGGGAATCGCGAACGTCGTCGTCGCCGACCTCGTCCGCCCGGCCCATTTCGTCCCGGAGACGAAGGACCTCGCCGCGATGCTGAGCGAGTTCCGGCGCACGAACCAGCACATGGCGATCGTCGTCGACGAATACGGCTCGATGGAAGGGATCGTCACGCTCGAGGATCTGCTCGAGGAGATCGTCGGCGAGATCGAGGACGAGTTCGACCTCCCGGACGAGTCGATCGAGCGCGTCGACGACGACACGATCAGGATCGACGGGACGTTCCCGATCGACGACTTCAACGAGCAGTTCGCAACGCAGATCCCGATCGAGGACTACCACTCGATGGGCGGCTTCGTCTTCGGCCTGCTCGGGCGTGCCGCTGAGCCGGGGGACTCGGTCGACTACGACGGGCTGCGCTTCGACGTGCTCGAGGTCGAGGGCCAGCGGATTCACCGCATCGCGGTCACGTTCGTCGAGCGTCGCCAGCCGCCGAAGGAAGTCGCGGCCGAGGGCTAGCGCGGGCCGGTCCTATACTCGGCCGCATCGCACCGACGGCGTTCTCCCAGACCTCCGTGCCGCAGGCGTGGCCCCGGCCGCGTGGTTTTCCACGGCCCGAGCGCCTGTCGCGCAGCGTCGACGTGCTGGCGGGTGTCGGCCCCGCGGTCACCAAGCGGCTGGGCAAGCTCGGGCTGCGGACGATCGCCGACCTGCTCGGGCACCGGCCGCACCGATACGAGGCGGCAGCAGAGGAAGTGCGGATCGCAGACCTCCTCGCGGGCGAGCAGGAGGTCGCGATCTCGGGTGAGGTCGTCCGGACGACGATTCGGCGCCCACGTCGGCGCCTCGCGATCGTCCAGGCGCGCATCGCCGACGACAGCGGGCAGATCACGGCCGTCTGGTTCAACCAGGCGTGGCTCGCAGACAAGCTCACGCCGGGCACCCACGTTCGGCTGCGCGGCCACTTACGCCGGAACGAGTTCAACGTTCGCTCGTACGACCTGAACGGCGCCTCGGCGACCGCTGACTTCGCGCCGGTCTACCCGGCGACCGAGGACCTGACCGTCAAGAAGCTGCGCGAGGTGGTCGGGCGTGCGCTGCCCCACGCGCGCGACTTCCCGGATCCGGTTCCTGCCGGAATCGCCGACGACCTTCCGCTCCGGGCCGACGCGCTCACGGCGCTGCACGTCCCGCGCACTCCGGAGGACGCGGAGCTCGGTCGCCGAAGGCTCGCGTTCGAGGAGCTGCTCGTCCTCCAGGTCGGGCTCGCGCGGAGGCGCCGCGGCCGCGAGCGCGAGCAGGCTCCGGCACTCGGAGAGCCGGGCGAGCTGACCTCCCGCTACCGCGAGCTCCTTCCGTTCCGCCTCACCCCGCACCAGGAGCGCTCGATCGAGGAGATCGACGCCGATCTTGCAGGCACGACGCCGATGGAGCGCCTGCTCCAGGGCGAGGTCGGCTCGGGAAAGACCGTCGTCGCGCTCTACGCACTCCTGCGAGCCGTCGAGTCGGGCCGCAAGGGCGCGCTCATGGCGCCGACTGAGACCCTCGCCGAGCAGCACTTCCTGACGCTCGAGGAGCCGTGCCGCGACCTCGGCGTCGAAGTGGCGCTGCTCACGCGTTCGGTGAAGGACGACCCGGGCGCCGCGGAGATCCTCGTCGGCACGCATGCGCTGATCCAGGAGGGCGTCGACCTCAGCGAGGTCGCTGTTGCCGTCGTCGACGAACAACATCGGTTCGGAGTTGAGCAGCGCCGCGCCATTACCGGCGGTCGCACGCCGCACGTCCTGCACATGACGGCTACGCCGATCCCGCGCACGCTCGCCCTCACCGTCTACGGCGACCTCCAGGTGAGCGAGATCGCGAAGCCGCCCGCGAACCGCAAGCCCGTGAAGACGGCATGGGTCGCCGAGGACCGTTCGAACGAGGCGTACCGACGGCTCCGCAAGCATCTGGACGACGGCCGTCAGGCCTACGTCGTCTGCCCACTGATCGAAGAGTCGGAGACCTCCGTCGCGCGGGCCGCTGAGCGTGAAGCGGAACGCCTGCGCAAGGGCGAGCTGAGGGGCTACCGGGTCGGGCTCATGCACGGCCGGCTCCGACCAGCGGAGCGCCGGGCGCTGATGGCGCAGTTCAAGGCGCGGGAACTCGACGTGCTCGTGGCGACGACCGTGATCGAGGTCGGCGTCGACGTTCCGAACGCGACGATCATGATCGTCCAGGAGGCCGATCGCTTCGGCCTCGCGCAGCTTCACCAGCTCCGCGGGCGGGTCGGCCGCGGCGCCGAACAGTCGTACTGCCTCCTCGTCTCGCGCGCGAAGGAGGAGCTGACAGACTCCGCCCTGGCCCGGCTAGAGGCGCTCGTCGCGTCGACCGACGGCTTCGAGCTCGCCGAGAGGGACCTCGAGATCCGCGGCGAGGGCCAGCTCCTCGGCTCGCGCCAGGCCGGCCTGTCCGACCTCCGGTTCACGCGCCTGCGCTCGGACCGGAGGCTGCTGGAGCGGGCGCGCGAAGTCGCCGACACGCTCGTCGACTACGAGGGGCCGCTGAACGAGGACATCGAGCGAGTCTTCGCGGGCCAGGACGTGCAGGCCTGATGTCGTCGCGCGAGTGGCTGACCGCCGTCGTGCTCGGCCTGATCGTCACCGTGCTCCTGCTCGCCTACTTCCCGGCCGCGATGGTCGCCTCGATCGTGTCGGGGGTGGTCGCGGCGCTCCGGGAACTGCGCTCGCTCTGGCCGCTCGTGATCGGCCTAGTCGGGGGCCTCGGAGCGGTCGTCTACGACCTGTTCGCCGACCGTGACATGATCGGCTTTCATCTCGCGGTCACGTTCACGATGTGCGCGCTCGCGTGGTCGGCGTGGTCGATCACGGGCCGTCTGATTCGTGAGGATCATCGCCGGCAGCCGTAAGGGCGCGCGGATCTTCGCGCCCAGGGGCGACACGCGGCCCACGGGCGACCGCGTTCGGGAGGCGGCGTTCAACCTCATCGGTCCCGTCGACGAGATGGCCGTCCTCGACCTGTTCGCTGGTTCAGGGGCGATGGGGCTCGAGGCGCTCTCCCGCGGAGCCGCGACGGCAGTCTTCGTCGAGTCCGACCGCGAGGCGCAGCGCGCGATCGAACGCAACCTCGACAAGCTCGGCCTGACCGGAGCGCGGATCGTCAAGTCCGACGCGCGGCGCGCGCTCGCGGCCGAAGCGGCTGCGGGCAGTCGCTACGATCTCGTCCTCGTCGACCCGCCCTACCGGATGTTCGACTCCCTTCAGCCGACACTCGCCGCGTACCTCCCTGCGCTCCTCGCCGAAGACGGCCTCGTCGTGGTCGAGTCCGACAAGCGCACGGAGCCCGAGCTGCCGCTCACGAGGCGGACGAGTCGCACGTACGGGTCGGCGCGGCTCACACTGTTCGAATGAGCGCCAACGACCTCCGCACGGCCATCTGCCCGGGCAGCTACGACCCGGTCACGCTGGGCCACCTCGACATCATCCGCCGCGCCGCCGCGATCTTCGACCGCGTCGTCGTCGGCGTCGTCCGCGAGCCGAGCCACAAGCAGACGCTGTTCTCGGTCGAGGATCGGGTCGCCTTCCTCGAGGAAGCCCTCCGCAACGAGGACAACGTCGAGGTCGACGTCTTCGCCGAGCTGGTCGTCGAGTTCGCGCACCGCTGGGGTGCGAGGACGATGGTCAAGGGCCTGCGCGTGATCTCGGACTTCGAGTGGGAGTTCCAGATGAACCACTTGAACCGCACGCTCGCTCCCGACGTCGAGACCGTGTACCTGATGTCGAACCCGCAGTACAGCTTCGTCTCCTCGAGCGGGGTCAAGGAGGTTGCGTCGTTCGGCGGCAACGTCGACGAGCTCGTGCCCGAGCCCGTCGCGCGCCGGTTCAAGGAGATGTTTCCCGCCGGCAAGCCCGGCGCGCCCGTGTCGCCGCAGGAGTGAGCCGGCACGTCCGCATCCTGATCGTCGTGGCGGGCGGCGTCGTCCTGGCGGCGGTCGTCGCGGCGATCGGCTTCGCATTCACACGCGACGACGGCCCTCACAAACCACGCTATCCCGGCCGCATCGCGGTCCGGTACGGCTGCGGGCTCAAGCACATGTTCTTCGACGGGAAAGACCAGCGGGAGCTGTGCCTCGAGGACGTCTTCGACGCGGTCAGCGTGTCGCGGAACGGCGACAAGATCGCCTGGGACACGAAGGCCGGGACGACGATCATGGTCGCCAATTCGGACGGCTTCAACCCGGTCGGCGTTCAAGTTCCGCCCGGCTCGAATACCGGGCCGACCCTCTCGCCGGACGGCACGAAGGTCGCGTTCCTGCACTCGCCGCAGAACGACGGCACGTACGTGGGTGACGTCCGTCGCGGTCGCAGACGCCGAGCAGGAGACGACCACACGTAACGTCTCCGACGTCGCCTGGTCCCCGACGGGCGACTGGCTCGCATACGTTCAGAACCGGTCGGAGGAGACGCCCGAGGGCCAGATCTCGCTCATTCGCCCCAACGGTGATGACGCACACACCCTCGTCCGGGGTGACGCGCCGGACTGGTCGCCGGATGGGAAGCAGCTCGTCTACGTCCACGACGGCTCGATCTGGACGGTGAAAGCAGACGGAAAGGGTCGGCACCTGCTGATTCCGAACGGCCACTCGCCGGCGTGGTCGCGCGACGGCGAGATGATCGTCTTCATGCGAACCGAGAAGTGCGCCCAGAGCAGGTGCCCGGAGCGCACGTATCTCGCCTTCGCGAACGGAACCGACCCGCACCCGGTCGGGCCGACATATCCGAGCGAGCGGCAGGTCGTCTGGCTGCCGGATCCGTTCGAATAGCGGTTCCTCCGAACCCAGCCATTACACTTCGGCCATGGACGTCCTCGTTCTGATCGACAAGCTCGACGACCTCGTGCACAACGCGAAGGCCGTGCCTCTCACGGACCAGGTCCGAATCGACCGTGAGGAGATCTACGAGATCCTCGACCAGATGCGCGCAACGATCCCCGAAGAGATCAAGCAGGCGCGCTGGATCGTCAAGGAGCGCCAGGAGATGCTCGCCGAGGCGAAGCGGGAGTGCGACAGGTTGCTCGGCGAGGCGCGTGAGCAGGCGACCCGCGAGGCCTCGCAGACCGAGATCGTCAAGCTCGCCGAGCGGCAGGCGCAGGACATCCTCGAGGATGCGCGGCGCCAGGCGCGCGAGACGCGGCTCGAGATGGAGGACTGGGCCGACTCGATCCTGTCCACGCTCGAGGTCAACCTCGACAAGTTCCTCGGCGCCGTGAAGCGGGGCCGCGAGCGGTTGCACGAGCGCTCGCAGGAGACGGTGGTCGCCGGCGTCGGCGCTCCCGGCTCCGACAACGAAGAGCCGCCTTATTAAGTGAGTGGCCACATGAGCGGCCGCGGTCGGCTTCGCCTCCGCTTCTAGGACTAGTTCCGGCGCTACCCTCCTCGTTATGACCAGCTTCAGCTTGCGCTCCTTGCGGCTGCGGCCGGGCGAGGAGCACCGCGAGCCGAAGGAGATCGCGCTCGAGCCGATCTCGCTCGGCGGCCAGCGCTACCTGCCTGTTCCGGCCGCGGTACCTGCGGAGCTCGTCGTCAGCCGCGCCCAGTCGGGAACGGTCTTCGAACTCCGCTACAAGACCCGGCTGCACGGGCCCTGCTACCGCTGCCTCGCGGACGCCGTGGTCGACGTCGACGTCTCGGCGCGCGAGTACCAGGCGACCGACCCCGAGTCGGACGAGCTGCGGACGCCGTACGTCGAGAACGACCAGCTAGACCTCTCAGCCTGGGCCCGCGACGCGCTCGTGCTCCAGCTGCCGGACAAGATCCTGTGCCGCGTTGACTGCGCGGGGCTCTGCCCCGTCTGCGGGCGTGACCTCAACATCGATCCACACGGGCACGACGACGAGGAGCTCGACTCGCGCTGGGCCGCGCTGTCGGAGCTCAGAGACAGGCTCTAGTCGTCGCTGCCCCGGCCGTGACCGGAGCCGGAGCCGCCTGAGCCACCGCGTGAGCCGCCGTGGTCGTCGCCCGGCTCACGGGTTGACGTCCTCGGCGGAGGCGGGGGCGGGGGCGCGACGCGCTTTCGTTTCGCCGCCGGCTTCTTCGTCGTTTTGGCCGGAGTGGGGGCGAGGGAGCCCGGAGGCGTTTTCAGTTTCGTCACCGGAACCCCCACCTGATCGCGTGACACGACGTAGGCGGCGTAGCCCAGCGAGGCGGCTCCGAAGAGGCCGACCAGGGCGACCGCGACGACTGTCAGCGTCGTCCGCATTGCATCACCCAGTCTAGGAGCGAGCGCCTATCGGTTCGCCCAGCTCAGGGTTAGGACTTGGTAAAGCATCGCCTGCGGGAAGGCGGATCTCGGCCCGCGTGCCGCCTTCCTGCCTGGCGCTGAGGCTTGCGCGGCCACCCCAGCGCTGAGCGAGCGTCTGGACGATCGCGAGCCCGAGGCCGGTTCCGGACGAGCTCTTGCTCGCGCTGCCACGTCTGAAGCGCTCGAACACGGCCTGCTCCTCTCCGGGCTCGATTCCCGGGCCGTCGTCGAGCACCGCCAGGTACGCATCGGTGCCTTCACGGCCGAACTCGATCGTGACCGTGCTTCCTTCCGGCGAGTAGTGGAGCGCGTTCTCGATCAGGTTGTCGAGGATGATCGCGAGGTCCTCTTCGGCCGCGAGCACGACGACGTCCTCGCCGGCCTCGAGCACGAGCCGCTGGCCGAGTTGCTCGGAGCGGGCCTCCCAGCGTTCGTGGGCGTGCTTCGACGCGAGGCCGAGGGAGACGAGCCGGCCCGTTACGCGGGTCTGTCCTTCGCGGGCGAGCATGAGCAGCGTGTTCAGCAGGCGCGCGAGGCGGTCGACCTCCTGCTCGGCCGCGGTCAGCTCGCGCTCGAGCTCGGCGCTGTCGGCCTTCGCGGCCGCGGACTCGAGCCGCAGCCGGAGCCCGGTAAGGGGCGTGCGCAGCTGGTGCGACGCGTTCGAGACGAATTCGCGTTGCGCGGCGAGCACGGTGCCGATGCGCTCGGTCATGTCGTTGAAGGCGATTGTCACCTCGCGCTGCTCCTTAGCGCCGGTGACCTCGGCCCGCGCGTCGAGGTCGCCCTCTTCGACCCGCCTGGCGGTCGCGGCGAGCTTGCCCAGCGGCCGTGACAGGGAGTCGGCGAGGAACCATGCGAGCACGAGCCCGAGCCCGAGTGCAGCGGCGCCGATCGCAGCGAGCGCGAGGACGCTCCTGCGGACGCGATCGTGCACCGCGCTCACGCTCTGCGTCACGCGAACGGCGCCTGCAACGCGGCCGGCGTCGGTGACCGGCACGGCGCTGTAAAGGAGGTCTTCGCCGAGCGTGTCGCTGTGGCGAGTTCCCTGCGCCGTCCGGCCCGTGAGCGCGACTTGGATTTCGGGTCTGTTCGCGAACGACCGTCGCGGGCTCCCGGCCGAGTCCGCGCGAAGCATCCCGGCCGAGTCGACCACGATCACACGCGCGCCAAGTTGGGACGCTGCCTGGTTGGCAATCTGTCGCAACTGCGCCGGCCGGTTCATCGAGCCCGACGCCTGCGCGGCGACGATGTGCGCCTGCCCGGCGGCGTCGTTCCGCACCTCGGCGTCGACGCGGCGCCTGAGGTTCAGCGCGAGCGGCACCTCGAGCGCGATGACGATCAGCAGGAACCCGTATGCGAAGGCCAGGAGCAGCCTGGTGCGGAGGCTCACAGCTCCTCGGGCGTCGCGAACCGGAAGCCGACGCCGCGGACCGTGTGGACGAACCGCGGCTCGCTCGAATCGTCGCCGAGCTTGCGTCGCAGTCCGCTGACGTGGACGTCGAGCGTCTTCGTCGAGCCGAACCAGTTCGTGTCCCAGACGTCCTCGAGCGCCTGCTCGCGCGTCACGACCGAGCCGGCGTTCTGCATCAGGAGCTGGAGGAGCTCGAACTCCTTGCGGCTCAGCTCGAGCACCTCGCCGTCCTTGGTCGCCTCGCGCTTGGCTGGATCGAGGCGAACCTCGCCGATCTCGATAGG
This sequence comes from Actinomycetota bacterium, assembly GCA_046734155.1. Classification (GTDB taxonomy): domain Bacteria; phylum Actinomycetota; class Thermoleophilia; order Gaiellales; family Gaiellaceae; genus VAXT01. The sequence continues at coordinate 8,139 of JBKPQP010000147.1, forward strand.
CCCGGCGGCCTCGGCGCGGGCCGGCGAGTCGGTACGCCGCAGGACGGCTCGGATGCGCGCAACCACCTCGCGTGCGCTGAACGGCTTGACCACGTAGTCGTCGGCGCCGAGCTCGAGGCCGACGACACGGTCTGCCTCCTCACCGCGGGCGGTCAGCATGATGATCGGCACGTGTGAGGTCTGACGGAGCTCTCGGCAGACGTCGAAGCCGGACCCGTCGGGAAGCATCACATCGAGCAGCACGAGGTCGGGCTCGAGCTGCGCCGCGAGCGCGAGCGACTCGGCCACCGTCCCGGCGACCTTCGTCTCGAAGCCCTCGCGGGCGATCGCCTCCGCTAGTGGCTCGGCGATCGACGTCTCGTCCTCGACGAGCAGAACCGTGCGTTTCCGCTGCACGTCGGCATTTTGCCCGCTCCGCAGGAAAGCGAAGCGGCCCCGGTCTCCCAGGGCCGCCGACGAGTACGGGAGGGGGAGGTCCCTAGTCGTCATCGCCTCCGCCGTGACCGGAATTGCCTCCGCCGTGGCCGGAGTTGTCGTCACCGGGCTCGCCGCCGCTGTTGTGGCCGCGGTTCTGCCGGTGATGGTTGTTGTCGTCGATGCCGTCGTCCGCGCCGCGATCATCCACCCCGGCGCCTGCGTTTGCACCGGCGCACCGCGGGTCGTTCGCGTGCTCGGCCTCGTCGCACGGGCCGCTCAGGTCCTCGCCGGCCTCGTTGGCCTGACGATCCTCGTTGGCCTGACGATCCTCGCGCCGGACGTCGTCGCTGGTCGTAGTCGGGAGCGTGGTGCTCTCGATCGTCGGCGTGTCGCTGCTCGAGCCGCTCGTAAGCGTTCCAGCGGCAGCGACGCCGGCAAAGACGAGAATCGCGCTGATGATGATCGCTGCCTTCGTCAAGTTCGTCACTCCTTCCAAGTGGGTCGGTCGTCGTCTGCTTCGAGTGTTCCCGAACGCGCCTCAAGCGCGGGCTACGCCAAGGCAAAGCCTCGGTAAAGCCTGAGCCGTGGAGAACAGCGGGCTGCGGCTATACTGCGCGGCCGCTATGGCTGTTCCGAAGCGCAGACAGACCTCCGCCCGCCGCGACAAGCGGAGGGCTACGCATCGCCTGCAGGCGCCGCGGGTCAACGAGTGCCCCGTCTGCCATCAGCCGAAGCTGCCGCATCGCGTGTGCCCCACCTGCAAGACGTATCGCGGGCGCGAAGTCGAGCCGCTCGGAACCCCGGCTCCCTAGATGTGACCGGGCAGGTCCGCGTCGCCGTCGACGCCATGGGCGGCGACAAGGGGCCAGACGAGATCGTCGCGGGCGCGCTCGAGGCGGCGTCGGAAACCGTCAAGCCGGTGCTCTACGGGCCGAAGTGGCTCGACACGCAGGGTCTCGAGCTCGTCGAGGCGACCGAGTCGATCGCGATGGACGACAAGCCGGTCGAGGCTGTCCGCGCGAAGCCGGAGAGCTCACTCGTTCTGGCCTGTCGAGCCGTCGGCGAGGGCGAAGCCGATGCGGTCGTCTGCGCAGGGAACACGGGAGCGACGCTTGCCGCTGGGCTCTTCCACATCCGCCGTCTGCCCGAGGTCGAGCGGCCGGCGATCGCGGTCGTCATCCCTGCCCGCGACGGCCCTTCGGTGCTGCTCGATTCCGGTGCGAACGCGGACGCGCGCGCCGAGCATCTGCTCCAGTTCGCCCAGATGGGCTCGCTTTTCGCCCATGAGATGCTCGAGATCGACAACCCCGAGGTGCGCTTGCTCTCGATCGGCGAGGAGCCCGAGAAGGGCAACCAGCTCACGCTCGAGGCGCACGCGCTGCTCTCCGAGAGCGACCTCAACTTCGGCGGCAACGTCGAGAGCCGACACATCCTGCGCAAGGCCGGTGACGTCGTCGTCTGCGACGGGTTCACCGGCAATGTCTGCCTCAAGCTCCTGGAAGGCACTATCACGACAATCCTCGAAGGCATCCGCGACGAGATCAGATCCTCGACCCGCGGCAAGATCGGCGGCCTCCTGATCAGGCCCGCGGCGCGGCATCTGCGCGAGCGGCTCGACCCGGACACGTACGGCGGCGCGTACCTCCTCGGCCTGCGCGGGCTGGCCGTGATCGCCCATGGGAGCTCGTCGCCGACCGCGATCGCGAATGCGATCCGCCTCGCCGCGAGAGGCGTCGAGCACAGGGTCGTGGAGCGCCTCGCGGAGCGCCTTCGTGGCAGCGTGTTAGCATCCGCGCGCTCCAGATAGAGCCAAAAGACCCCTACTCTCAAGCGAGGTGAAATGGCCGCTACGCGCGAGGAAGTGTACGAGCGTGTGAAGGAAGTCCTGAGCGAGCAGCTCGGCGTCGACGAGAACGAGATCACCGAGGAAGCGTCGTTCCAGGAGGACCTCGAAGCGGACTCCCTCGACCTCGTCGAGCTGATCATGGAGCTCGAGGACCAGTTCGGGATCAAGATCTCGGACGAGGACGCGCAG
>JBKPQP010000148.1:0-7071 GCA_046734155.1 Actinomycetota bacterium
GAGCTGGCCGTTGTCCGTGGACGAGACGTAGCCGGGCAGGAACGGCCCCGCGTACTCGTGGCGGTTCACGAAGAGGTGGATGACGTCGCCGTAGGTGCCGATCGCCGACAGCTCGACGCGCCCGTAGTCGTCCTCGACCCACCGCGGCTCCGAGATGCCGCGCGCGCCACGCTGCACGGCCTGGCGGTAGGCCTCCCCAGCGGTCGGGACCAGCAGCGCGATCGTCTTCGCGCCGTCGCCGTGGCGGCACGCGAACTGCGTGATCTCGCTGTCGGCGCGCAGGCCGCTGGTGACGACGAGCCGGATGTCTCCCTGCTCGAGGACGTAAGACGCCCGGTCGCGCACGCCGGTCTCCGGCCCCGCGTACGCCGTGCGCGTGAACCCGAACGCGTGCTCGTAGAAGTAGGCGGCCTGCTTCGCGTTGCCGACCCACAGCTCGACGTGGTCCCACCCTTCGAGCGGCATGAAGTCGGTAGCGCTCACACCTCGGATCTTAGTCGGCGGCCTGAAACCGCGTTCGCTAGCGAACGCCTGGTGCGGGTTGCGGGGAAGTCTCGTCCCCGACGACGGGCGGCAGGTCCTCGAGGCCGTGGCGCAGCGGCGTCTCGCGCACCCAGAGCAATGAGATCACGAACACCCCCGCGCACAGGACGGCGGCGAGCAGAAACGCGGGATGCAGCGCGTTCGCCAATGCCTCCCGGCCCGCCAGAGGCAGGCGGTGAATCGTGGTGCCCTCCAGGTCCGCGCCCGCCGGCAGCCGCTGGTTCACGATCACGCCCATCAGGGTCACTCCCAGGGTCGCCCCGATCGACCGCGCGAACTGGCTCAGCGCCGTTGCCGAGCCCATCTGGCGCGACGTGACCGAGTTCTGGATCGAGAGTACGAAGATCTGCATCATCATCCCGAGCCCGATCCCGGCGATCACCATGTTGCGAGCCGCCTCGCCGTTCGTCGTGTGGACGTCCATCCGCCAGAGGAGCAGCTCGCCGATCCCGAGCAGGACCGGGCCGATCAGCGTGTTCGGCCGGTAGCGACCGGTCCGCGAGACGATCTGGCCGGAGATCGCGCTGGTGATGACAGCGCCGAGCAGCAGCGGCGTCAGCACGACGCCCGACGAGGTGGCCGAGGTGCCGATCACGCCCTGCACGAACAGCGGGACGAAGCTGATCGTCCCGAACATCGCCATGCCGACGAGCGCCATGCACGCGGTGCTGGAGGCGACGGTCTGGTTCCGCAGCAGGTCGAACGGCAAGATCGGCTCGGGCACACGGCGCTCGATCAGCGCGAAGAACGCGAGCAGACCCATAGACACTGCGAGCGCGCCCAGTACCTGCGCCGAGCCCCACGGGTACTCGCGCCCGCCCCAGACCAGGCCGAGCAGCAGGGACGAGGTCCCGGCGGCGAGGATCGCGGCGCCGAGCCAGTCGATCGAGTGCTCCTGCCTCGTCGCGCGCTTCGGCATCGTCACCAGGATCACCGCGAGCGCGACGATGCCCACCGGCAGGTTGACGAAGAAGATCCAGCGCCAGGAGGCGTTGTCGACGATGAACCCGCCGACCAGCGGTCCGACGATCGAGGCGGCCGCGAAGACCGAGCCGATCAGCCCCTGGTAGCGCCCGCGATCGCGGGGCGGGACGATCATCGCCACCATCGCGAGCGTGAGCGGGAAGAGGCCGCCGGCGCCCACGCCCTGGATCGCGCGGAAGATCACCAGCTCCACCATGTTCTGGGCCAGGCCGCAGAGGGCGGAGCCGACGAGGAAGACCGTGATCGCGACGATGAAGAGCGGCTTGCGGCCGTGTGCGTCGCCGAGCTTCCCGTAGAGCGGCACGGTTACCGTCGCGCCGAGCACGTAGGCGGTGAAGACCCACGAGTACTGGCTGATCCCGCCCAGCTCCGAGACCACCCGCGGCAGCGCGGTCGCGACGATCGTCTGGTCGAGGGCCGCCAGCAGCAGCGCGACCATCAGCCCCGAGTAGATCGCGAGGACGCGGCCGATCGAGTAGCGGTAGCCGGGAGGCGTGCGAGCGAGCCGCGCGCGCAGCCCGCTCACTCGACCGCTCCCGCCGCCGCAGGCGCCGCGCGCATGCGCCGCGGAGGCCGGGAGATGAGGATCCCGCACGCGATCGCGATCCCGCCGACGACCTGAAGCCGGGTGAGCGGCTCGGAGAGGATCAGCAGCGAGAAGACGGCCGCGAGGAACGGCTGCAGGTTCGCGAAGACGGAGGCGCGGGCCGGACCCACGCGGCTGATCCCGCCGAACCAGAGCAGGTTCGCGACGACGAGCGGCCCGACGATCGCGAACACGTAGAGCAACCAGATCGTCGTTCCGAGCCCGTAGTCCTGCGTCGCGAGCTGGTGCGAACCGACCGCGAGCAGCGGCAGCGACCCGATCGTGAATGCGACGGCGCTGACGCGCAGCGTCGAGTACCGCTGCAGCAGCGGCGAGACCGCGACCGTGTACCAGGCCCACGTCGCGGAGGCGGCGAAGCCGAGCAGGTCGCCCCAGAGCTGGCCGGACACGCCTCCCCCGCCGCCCACGGCCACCATGGCCGCACCGCCGAAAGCGAGCACGGCGGCGACCCAGAACCGCGAGTTGAGCCGCTCGATCCCGAGCGCGAACGCAAAGAGCCCGGTCAGGACCGGCAGCGTCCCGAACAGGAGCGCTACCGTCGTCGCCGTCGTCAGCTTGATCGCGTACACGAACGAGAGCTGATTCAGGAAGATCCCGATCGCCGCCGCCAGGACGAGGATGCAGAGGTCACGGGGCCGCAGCGAGAACGACCGCTCGCGGGCCCACGTGACCCCGCCGAAGAGCAACGCAGCGCCGCTGAAGCGGAGGGCGGCGTACGCGATCGGCTCGAAGCCGTGCGAGATGACGTACTTCGTGACGGTGAAGTTGAGCGCCCAGAGCGTCACCGTCGCGAGCAGCATCAGATCGGCGACGTCCGGACGGCGCATGCTTCTGAAGCTATCCAACGGGCGCACGGGCGAAGCCCGCACGCCCTCCAGGCGGCATCGCAAGCGACGCCTTAGCCAGTAGGCTTTTGCCTATGCCGCAGCCGGTGACGAAGGCGCAGATCGACGCACTCGTCGGCCCCGCGACCCCGCACTTCGCCTACCAGCTGCGCGCCCGCGTCGAGGAGCTCGTCCTCGACCTGCCGGAGGACGACGAGGTGCGGCAGTACGGCGAGGAGAAGATGGAGCTGCTCGACCGGCTCGGGCACGCCTCGTCCAAGGCGCAGGAAGGCCCGCGCGTCCACCGCGACCGGCCGGGGTGGGACGAGATCCCGAGCTCCGCGCCCGCGGACGAGCCGCTGCCGCGGCGGCGATGAGCTTCGAGGGTGCCTCGGTCCTGGTGACCGGAGGCTCGCGGGGGATCGGCAAGGCGATCGCGCTGCGCTTCGCCGAGCGAGGGGCGAAGCGGGTGGCGATCGGATACCTCCGAAACGACCGCGCAGCGGAGGAGACCGCGGAGGAGCTGCGGGCGACCGGCACCGAACCGCTGTTGCTGCGCGGCAACGTCGCCTCGGAGCGCGTCGCGGCCGAGGCAAGCGAGCTCGGGCCGTTCGACGCCCTCGTTCACAACGCCGCGACGGGCGTGATCAAGCCGGCGCTCGAAACCGAGGACAAGCACTGGGACTGGACGCTGAACGCGAACGCCCGCGCGCTGCTGACGCTCACGCGCGCCTGCGCGCCGCAGATGCCCCAGGGCTCGTCGATCGTCGGCGTCTCCAGCCTCGGCTCGATCCGAGTGCTCGACAACTACGTGCTCGTCGGGGTTTCGAAGGCGGCCCTCGAGGCGGTCGTCCGCTACCTCGCGGTCGAGCTGGCGCCGCGCGGCATCCGGGCGAACGCCGTCTCGGCGGGCGTGGTCGAGACCGGAGCGCTCGAGCACTTTCCGAACCGCGAGCGGATGATCGCCGACGGCCTCGCGCGCACGCCCGCCGGCCGGCTCGTGGAGCCCGGGGACGTCGCGGACGCGGTCCTGTTCCTCTGCTCGCCGGACGCCGAGATGGTGCGTGGCCAGACGCTGATCGTCGACGGCGGCTTCTCCCTCCTCGCCTAGGAAGGAGGCCTCGACGAAACACCGACTGTGCCACTGGAACGCGCCACCCGCCCCGAGGCGGCGTCCTCAGTCGCGCCCGTACCCTTCGGGTACGAACACTCCCTGCGTCCTTGCCTCGGAACGGCCGTCGCGCCCCGGTGACGAGCGGAGTTCCGCCGATCCCTCCTGATGGAGCCCACAGACACCAACCTGCGCGCGTGGGAGGAGGCGCACAAGCGCATCCGCCGCTCGTCGGCGCGCGGCAGCCGCACCCTGCCGAAGCCGGTGCGCGAGCGGCTGCCCGACATCGGCGGCCGCCACTTGCTTCACCTCGCCTGCGGCGCCGGCCGCGAGACCGCGGCGCTGATGAGCCTCGGCGCGCTCGTCACCGGCGTCGACTCCTCGGAGGAAACCATCGTCGCGGCCCGCAAGCGCCTGCCCGACGCGGCACTCGTCACCGCGTCGCCCGAGGCGCTGCCCGTCGAGCTGAGGCGCGGCCGCTTCGACGTCGTCTACTCGTCGTGGGGCGCGCTCGCCGAGGTCACCGACCTGCACGGTTGGGCCGGCGGGATCGTGGCCGCCCTGAAGCGCCAAGGGATCCTCTTCCTCTACGACGAGCACCCGGTGGCGGCGTGCCTCGACCAGATGCTGCGCTGGCACGAGAGCTACTTCGACACGTGGCCGGTCGGGCGGCTGATCCACGCCCTCGGCGGCGCCGGCCTCGCGCTCGAGCTGCTCGAAGAGCTGCCCGATCCCAACCGCTGGGGCCGACGCGAGGTGCGGGTTCCGGGCGACCTGATCGTGGTCGCCCGCAAGCCGTGAGCAAGTAACAGTCTGTTGCTTGCTCGGTGCGACCCGGCACGGCTCCAGGGGTTCCAGCCGACTCTTCCTTGTAACAGTCTGTTACTTGGGGTTAGGCGCGAGAGGATCCGTTGTGGCCGGGGATAAGCCGGCCGACGGTGTCGGCGGCGATGTAGCCGGCAACCCTCGGGTTCTCCTGTAGTCGCCGCAGCGAGTAGGCGTACCAGTCGCGGCCGAACGGCGTGTAGATGCGCAGCCGGTGGCCTCCGCGGATGAGCTCGTCGCCCACCGCTGGCCGCACGCCGAGCAGCATCTGGAACTCGAACTCGTCGGGGCCGAGCCCGCGCGCGCTCGTCAGCCGCTGGCCCTGCTCGACCAGCCACTCGTCGTGCGTCGCGATCCCGACGTAACACCCGGCCTCGAGCAGCTCCTCGAGCGCCTGCGCGAAGCTCGCGCGGATCGAGTCGAAGTCCCGGTAAGCGATCTCCGGCGGCTCGAGGTAGATCCCCTTGCAGAGGCGCACGTTCGGGGATTGGTCGGCGAGCTCGCGGATGTCTTGCAGCGTCCGCTTCAGCCGCGCCTGCAAGACGATGCCGACGTTCTCGTGGCCGGACTCGCGCAGCTCCCGGTACAGCCGCAGCGTGTCGTCCGTCGTCGACGAGTCCTCCATGTCGATGCGGACGAAGTTGCCGTGCTCGGCCGCGTGTTGGACAACGCTCTCGAGGTTCTCGCGGCAGAGCTCGTAGCCGAGCTTGAGGCCGAGCCCGGTCAGCTTCACGCTCACGTTCGACTCGAGGTGCCCGCGCTCGAAAGCATCGATCGCGTCGCGGTAGGCCGTCGCAATCGCGCGCGCCTCGTCCGGGCCTGCGACCTCTTCGCCGAGGACATCGATCGTCGCCAGCTTCCCTTCGTCGTTCAGGCGCCGGACCACACGCAACGCGGCGTCGAGGTCCTCGCCCGCGATGTACCGGCTCGAGATGCGCCGCACCACCGGCTTCGGCACGGCCGGCAGGAAACGGACGATTGCGGAGTCGACGAGCCCCATCGGCCGCGGGATTCTACGAACGGGCGCTCTGCACGAGCGCCGTCACACGCCCGGCCTCGGCGACCGCGTCGCCCGCCAGCGCGATCGTACCGACCTCCTCTGCGGCATCGCCCGTCGCGCCAGCGCCGCCGACCGCCACGCGGTGCCGCCCGGCGAGGGAGCGAAGCTCGGTGCCGACGGCGTGCACGCGCTCGTCCGAAACCGCGCTCAGGACGACGAGGTCCGGCCGCAGGGAATCCGCGGCCCTGGCGACGGTGTCGAGCGGCGCGTCGCTCCCGAGGTAGCCGATCCGCCAGCCGCGGGCCCGCAGCGCGAGCCCGAACGCGACCAGGCCGAGCTCGTGCTGCTCACCCGGGAGGCAGGCCAGCAGCGCGAGCGGCCCGAGACCGAGACCCCAGCCGCGCGCCAGGCCGAGCAGCCGACCTCGGAGGATGCTCGAGGCGAAGTGCTCCTGGGCGACCGACGCCTTCCCGCGCTCCCAGCGGTCGCCGAGCTCCCGCAGGTACGGCAGCACGACCTCGGCGAGGAACGCGTCCAGCGTCGTCGTCGCCAGCAGCCGGTCGATCACCGCCTGCGCGGAGGGCTCGTCGAAGGCGTCGAGCGCAGCCGCGAGCTCCGACTGCGCCTCCGGCGGTGACACGACGGCCGTCTCGTTGGCGCCCTCGCTCACGGGCGAGCGCGAGACGAGCGCCGCGGCCTCGGCTGCGGCGAGCCCGCCGTCGATATGCAGCCGCATCAGCCGCACGCGCTCTAGGTCGTCCAGCGAGTAGAGACGCAGCCCGCCGCTCGACCGCGTCGGGTGCAGCAGGCCGTAGCGCCGCTCCCACGCCCGCAGCAGCTCCGGGCTCACGCCCGAGCGTTTGCTCAGCTCGCCGATCCGGAGCACGGTCTCGCCACTCACAGTGTCAACTATACAAGAGTTAGACACGAGTTTGACAAATCGCTGACAGAGCAGTAAAGTGCCGACGACTTGAACAAGTTCTCTACAGGAGGTGGACAGATGTTCGGGAAGCGCGATCTACTCCCACTCGCACTCGTGCTCGTTGGCGGCCTCAACTGGGGTCTCGTCGCGATCGCGAAGTTCGACCTGGTGGCGTGGCTGTTCGGCCTCGACTTCGGCGAGACGAACGCCGCCAGCCGGATCGTCTACGGCCTTGTCGGCCTCTCGGCCGTCTAC
>JBKPQP010000149.1:0-9505 GCA_046734155.1 Actinomycetota bacterium
CGCGACCCCGAGACGGTCCGCCGCTTGGAAGACGAGCCGATGACCGCTGAGCGCGAGCAGACCAGCCTGGCTCGGACCGAGGAGCAGTGGCGCTTGGGGGCCGCCGCGCCGTTCGTGATCGCGGACGCGGCCGACGACCGCGCGCTCGGTCTCGTCAACCTCCAGTTCGGCGACGATGCGACGCTCGCCGTCTCTGTGTTCCCGCAGGAGCGTGGCCGCGGAATCGCTTCCCGAGCTCTGCTGCTCGCTGCGACCTGGGGCCTGCGCGAGCTCGGACTGCGCCGCGTAGTGGCCGAGGCCGCGGCCGACAACGCGGCGTCGATCCGGGCGATCGAGAAAGCCGGCTTTCGCCCGGCGGGTATTCGCGACGATCAGGTTCGGTTCTGCTTGCTGCCGGAGGACGTCGGCCCCAGGTAGCGCTACCACTTCGAGCGGCGGCCCCTGCGGCTCGTGTAGACGAGCTTGGCGCGCGCCGACTCGAGCCCGCTCTTCTCGAACTGCTCCGTGTGGCCGAGACGCCGCGCGACGCGGCTCGTGTCGGCCTGCTGCTCGGGGAGGACGAGCGTGATCGCCGTTCCGTTCCTGCCTGCGCGGCCGGTGCGGCCGGTGCGGTGGACGTAGCCCTTGTCCTCGACCGGCGGGTCGAAGTTGATCACGTGCGTGATGTCGTCGAGGTCGAGCCCGCGGGCTGCGACGTCCGTGGCGACCAGGACTGCGGTCTTGCCCAACTCGAACTGTCGGAGCGCGCGCTGCCTAGCGTTCTGGGACATGTCCCCGTGCATCGCCGCTGCCTTCACCCCGTGACGGGCGAGCTTCGTCACGAGCCGCTCTGCGCCCCGCTTCGTGCGGACGAAGACGAGCGTGGAGTACGACCCCCGCAGGTGCTCGACGAGCGTCTCGACCTTCGAGTCGGTCGTGACCGCGACGAAGCGATGCTCGATCTCGCCTGGATCGTCGGGCAGCGAGTCCCCTTCGATCCGGGACGGACTGTTCGTGTACGCGCGCGCGAGCGAGCCGACCTCGCCGTCGAGCGTGGCCGAGAAGAACATCGTCTGGCGGTTCCGCGGGACGCGCCGGACGAGCTTGTCGACCTGCGGCTTGAAGCCCATGTCGAGCATCCGGTCGGCTTCGTCGAGGACGAGGATCCGGACGCGGCCGAGGTCGACGAGCCGGCGCTGGACGAGGTCCTCGAGTCGACCGGGTGTCGCGACGAGCACGTGGGCCCGCTTCGCGCGCTTCGCCTGCGTGTGCAGGGGCAGGCCTCCGTAGACCGCTGCCACGGTCAGGCCCTTAGCCTGCGCCAGCGGCTCGATCTCGGCGGTCACCTGCGCGGCGAGCTCCCGCGTGGGGACGAGGACGAGCGCGGAGGGGCCGGCCTCGCGCGCGGTCCGCTCTGCGATCGGCACGGCGAACGCGAGCGTCTTGCCCGATCCGGTCGGTGAGCGCGCGAGCACGTCGAGCCCCGCGAGCGCGTCCGGGAGCACGAGCTCCTGGATCCGGAACGGCGATTCGATCTTGCGAGCTGCGAGCGCGTCGACGACAGGGCGCGACACGCCGAGCTCGCGGAATGACTTGGACATTGTGTTCGACTCCTTTACGGGTTCGAGACTTGCGAGCTCGAAACACCCGAAGGAGGAACGAGAAGCGAATCTCACCGGGCGGCGCGATTGCCGACCCGTGTGGACACAGTAGCAGCGGCCGATTTGCAGGCAGAAAGCGCGGCCCGTCGACGACCGCCAGCTAAGCTGTGTCTGTCCGACGCGAATCCGGTCGCGCGCCCTGGCTTCCGCCTTCGCCGATTTGAAAGGAAGGCGATGCCTATGGCGTCGAAGTCGAAGCGTCAGCAGACGATGGCCAAGCGCAACCGGGAACAGGCGGTCAAGGAGAAGACTGCGCTCCGGCTCCAGAAGAAATACGCGGCGGCGCAGGAGCGCCAGGCGAAGGCCGAAGAGGGTACAGCCCATCTGCGCCCGCATCAGGGACCCTCCTGATGCGCGGCACGATGGTCTGGTTCAACGAAGCAAAGGGGCACGGGTATATCTCCACGGAGGCGGGAGAGCGGCTCTTTGTCTCCGAGAACGGCTTTCTCGGCGGGAACGTGCCGAAGGGACGCTGCGCCGGCCTGCCCGTCGAGTTCGAGGTCGCGACGAGCCTCAGGGGCCGCCAGGCGGTCGGGAGTGTGCTAGTCGAAGAGGACGCGCCTCGGCGCGCCAGGCGTCGCTACCGAGCCGTCCGTTAGCGGACCGAGCCCGGCTGCTGGCATCCTGACCGCGTGAGCGACGAGCTCGCTATTCGCCTGCGCCAGGTCGTCAAGCGCTACGGGAACATCACAGCGGTCAACCGTCTCGACCTCGATGTGCCGACCGGAACCTGCGTGGGGCTGCTCGGTCCGAACGGCGCCGGCAAGTCGACGACGATGCGCATGCTGACCGCGCAGTCGATCGCCGACGACGGCGAGCTCGAGGTGCTCGGCTTCCAGCTGCCGCGCGACTCGAAGCAGGCCCGGGCCGAGTGCGGCGTCGTCCCGCAGCTCGACAACCTCGACGTCTCGCTGACGGTCGAGCAGAACCTGCTCGTCTTCTCGCACCTGTATCGGATCGGGCGCCACGAGCGGCACGAGGCGATCGAGCGCTCGCTCGAGCTGGCGAACCTCGTCGACCGCCGCGAGACCCGCGTCGACAAGCTCTCGGGCGGGATGCGCCGGCGACTGCTGATCGCCCGCGCGCTCGTGCATCAGCCGCGGCTCGTGCTGATGGACGAACCAACCGTCGGGCTCGACCCGCAGGTGCGCCAGCAGCTGTGGGCGTTGATCGACCAGTTGCGCTACGAGGGGAAGACGATCCTCATGTCGACGCACTACATCGAGGAGGCGCAGCGGCTCGCCGACACCGTGCTGATCATGTCTCACGGCGAGGCCGTCGCCCGGGGCAAGCCGGCCGACCTCGTCCTCGAGTACGCGGGGAGCGAGGTGCTCGAGGTGTACGGGCCGCCCAAACGGCTCGCAGAGGTCGAGTCCGAAGCGAGAGGGTCCGGCCTGAAGACGCGTCGGACCGGGACGAGCGTCTCGGTCCTTGGGCTCGACGGGAGCAACGGCTTCAAGTACGAGGGCGAGCGCAGGCAGGCGAACCTCGAGGACGTGTTCGTGCTTTTGACCGGTGAGGAGATTGGCTGATGGCGACCGCGGTGCGCACGGCGAAGATCGGTCGCCTCGAGCGTCCGGCGATCACCGGCGTCCTCGTCCGCGAAATCGTCAACTTCTCGTCTTACTGGCGCGCGGCGACGTTCTCGTCGACGGTCGAGCCGACGATCTACCTGCTGGCGTTCGGCTTCGGGTTCGGCTCGCTCGTCAGCACGATCAACGGCGTTCCCTACGTCGAGTGGGTGGGCACCGGGACAGTGGCGACGGCCGTTCTCTTCTCGTCCGCCTTCGCCGCGATGTTCGGAACGTTCGTCAAGTACCAGTTCCAGCGCACGTACGACGCGATCCTGGCCGCGCCCGTCGACACCGAGGAGCTCGTCACTGCCGAGTCGCTCTGGATCGCCTGTCGCGCCGGTGTCTACGGCTGCGTGCCGATGGTGGTCGCGATCTTCTTCGGGCTCGATCCGGCCTGGGGAATGCTCACGGTGCCGTTCATCGGCTTCCTGACCGGGCTCGGTTGGGCCAACTTCGGGATCATGACCGCCGGCTACGCGAAGGCGATCGAGAACTTCAACTACATCGTCAGCGCGGTGCTGACGCCGCTCTTCCTGCTCGCCGGCACGTTCTTCCCGCTCGGCGGCCTGCCCCGGTGGGCTCAGATTCTCGCGGCGTTCAACCCGCTTCACCAGTGCGTCGAGCTCGTCCGCGCGGCGGTGCTGTACGGCTTCGAGTGGAACGATCTGCTCCGCGTCGGCTACCTCATTCTGTTCGCGTTCATCATGTGGCGGATCGCGATCCACGCGATGGAACGGAAGCTGATCGATTGAGCGAGCCCGAGTACAGGGTCGAGCCGTGGGGTGAGGACGACCTCCCGCTCCTGCACCGGCTTCTCGGCGACCCGGCGATGATGGTGCACCTCGGCGGGCCCGAGAGCGCAGAGAAGATCGACGAGCGGCACGGCCGCTACCTGGCGGACGGCGTCGAGGCCAAGATGTTCAAGGTCGTCGACGCGTCGACGGGCGAGAGCGTCGGATCGGTCGGCTACTGGGAGCGCGAGTCGCACGAGGGGCAGGTCTGGGAGACGGGATGGATGGTGCTCCCCGAGTTCCAGGGACGAGGCATAGCCTCGGAGGCGACGCGGCAGGTCATCGACCTGTGCAAGGCGGAGCAGACGCACCGGTACCTCTACGCGTATCCGTCCGTGGAGAACGAGCCCTCGAACGCGATCTGCCGCAAGCTCGGCTTCGAGCTCGTGGACGTGGAGGAGTACGAGTACCCGAAGGGCTCGGGCAACATCCTCCGCTGCAACGACTGGCGTCTGGACCTGCTCGGGGCTTGATCGGGCGCTTTGCAGGGAAATCCACGTTTCCTATACTTCCGCCCGTCCTCACATAGGTAACCGTTCTTACAACAGGGGAGGAGGAGGACCTATGAGAGACCGACGTGCGCGGCTTGCGTTAGCGCTGGCCGCGGTTGGGCTCGTTGCCGTGGGCGCTGTGTTCGCGGCAGGCGTGTCCTCGAACCGGAGCACGGCGCCGGTCGTCGCTGCAAGAGGTAGTGACGGCGACATGCCGGCCGCTCTGGCGAAGCACCTCGCGGAGCTCGAACAGTCGATTCCGGGCAAGGGCGGAGAGCCCTCGGGCGAGTCGACCGGGGACGCTCCGGGGAGCTCGACGGCCAGTCTGGAGGAGTTCGCCCAGATGGCCTATCCAAAGAAGGACATCCCGCTGACCAGCGTCAAGGCCGCTCGTACCGCGTACAGGACGGCCAGGGCACGGGGCATGGGGAGTGGTCCGGGGCACAACGCAGGGTGGGAGCAGGTCGGCCCGGACACGGCGCTCTATCAGTTCACGCCGTTCAGGACGGCCCGCTCGTACGTCCCGCAGGAGTATGCGGCCGCCGGGCGGACGACCGACCTCGCCATCGATCCGAACTGCGGCTCGCGCCATGCCTGGGGTGGGCGCGGCCACAGTAAGTGCCGGATGTGGATCACGCCCGCAGGCGGCGGAGTGTGGCGCACGAACAACGCGCTCGCCCCGCACCCGAAGTGGAAGTACCTCTCCGGGGGCTTCGGCATCAACTCGGCCGGCACGATCACGATCGACCCGAACGATCCGAGCGGAAACACGCTTTGGGTCGGCACCGGCGAGGGCAATACGTGCGGGAGCGGCTGCGTCGGAGGCGTGGGCCTCTACAAGACGACCGATGGCGGCAACCACTGGTCCGGGCCGTACGGGACCTCGGCCTTCAACGCCCGAGGCGTCGGCTCGATCAGGGTCAAGCCGGGCGACCCGAACACGATGTACGCGGCCTCCGGGTTCGCAGTCGCAGGGCATTCGTCCGTGTGCTGCTACGGGGGCATATCGCAGTACCGCGCTCTGATTCCGGGTGCGCCGCAGTGGGGCCTCTATCGCTCCACGAACGGCGGTCAGACGTGGACGCTCGTTCACAACGGCTCCACGAGCCCGGCGGACTGCGGCTCGAGCATCCTTGCGATCGCGAACAACGCGACACCGTGCTCACCCCGCGGCGTGCGTGACATCGAGATCGACCCGTCGAACCCGAACATCGTCTACGCCGCGTCGTATGCGAGAGGTGTCTGGCGTTCGACCGACAACGGCACCACGTGGACGCAGATCAAGCCGTCGCTGAACGCGACGATCGGCACCACGCGGCCCGACATCGCCGTCACGAAACTGCCGAACGGCCACACGCGGATGTACGTGGGCGAGGGCCACACGAGTGCCGTCGAGTACAGCCGGCTCTTCCGCAGCGATGAGGTCGAGGACGGTAGCCCGACCTTCACGCAGTTGACGAGCAACAATCCATCTACCTCGGCCTGGGACACGTTCAACTTCTGTACCGGGCAGTGCTGGTACGACAACTTCGTCTACACGCCGCCGGGCCATCCGGACATCATCTACATCGGCGGCTCGTACCAGTACGACGAGAACGGCGCGACGCTGCCGTACGTCGCCAACCACCGTGCGGTACTGCGCTCGACGAACGCGGGCACGAGCTTCACGGACATGACGATGGACGCGACGGACGCCGACCACCCGAACGGGATGCATCCCGACGAGCACCGGCTCGTGACGAACCCGGCGAACCCGGATCAGTTCTTCGAGGCCTCGGACGGCGGGGTCATCCGGAACAACGGTCAGTTCGTCGACAAGTCGGCCGACTGCGACACGAGGGGGCTCGCCGAGCCGTACCTGAGCCGTTGTCATGAGCTGCTGTCCGCGATTCCAGAGCGGCTGCAGAGCATGAACCGCGGCCTGGGCACGCTCCAGTTCCAGAGCCTCTCCGTGAGCCCGTTCAACAGCAAGGAGCTGCAGGGCGGGACGCAGGACAACGGGACGTGGGAGAACTACGGAAGCAAGCACACGTGGCTCCAGACCTACTGGGGCGACGGCGGTCAGTCGGGCTTCGACGCGACCGACCCGCACTTCCGGTTCCACACGTACTTCGACGCGTCACCGGACGTGAACTTCTCCGACGGCGCGATCGCAGACTGGAACTGGACCGGCGATCCGATCTACGCGACGGGGAACCAGTTCTATGTCGCAATCGTCTCCGATCCGGTCGTCCACGGGACGATGTATGCGGGAGCAGGGACCGCGACCTCTGGTGGGAACACCGTCGTCCGGACGAAGACCCACGGCATGGGCTCGATGACGCTGGCCGAGTTCCGCCAGCACTGCAACGAGAACACCGGCGACTTCACCGTCCAGTGCGGTGACTGGGTCGCCCTCGGCACGACCGCTCTGACGGCGGCCGGCTTGGGCGATCGCGCCGGCGGCGCGATGGCGGCAGTCGAGCGGGCGACGTCTGACAACGGCACGTTGTGGGCAGCGACCACGAACGGCCGCGTGTTCATCACGTCGAACGCGGACGCCGATCCTGCGAGCTCGGTCGCGTTCGTGCGGCTCGACTCGCTCTCGACAGTCGATCCCGACCGCTACGTGACCGGGATCTACATCGACCCGGACAACGAGAACCACGCGTGGATCTCGTACAGCGGGTTCAGCGCCGCGACTCCGTCGACACCGGGGCACATTTTCTCGGTGACGTACAACCCGGGGAACAGCACGGCGACCTGGACGAGCCTCGACGGCTCGCTCGGCGACCTGCCGCTCACCGATGTCGCGGTCGACGGCAACACGGTGTACGTATCGTCCGACTTCGGCGTGCTCAAGCGCACCGGGAACGGGCCGTGGACCGCCGCGGCCTCCGGGATGCCGAACGTCGAGGTTCCGGGCCTGACCCTCGTTCCCGGACAGGGTCACGGCCATCACGCGGACTCGATCCTCTACGCCGCGTCACACGGGCTTGGGGCCTGGAAGCTCGACCTCAAGCATCACGGCGGAGGACACTGAACCAACTCGACGTGGGGGTCGCCCTCGGGCGGCCCCCACGGCGTTTCCTCGGCGCGCAGCGAAACTCGCCGCGGGCCGCATCTCGCGCGAGTTTCGCTTGGAACCGATGCGCCTTTCCCCGACCCCGCAGGCGCCTCCCTTGCACTCAAGCAAGCGCGTTGCGGGTTGACCTATACCCCTTTCGGGGGATCCCCTTGTCACTTCACTCCGAGCTTCACTTTTCCAGCGCAAAGGATTAGCGTGGAGGGATCTCTGCGGAGGCTCGGACCCGGCCGCCCAACTCGGCGGCGCCCTCTGCGCTCGGTGAGCGCATCCGTCAGCTGCGCATCGCGCGCGGGCTGACGCAGACGAAACTCGGGCTCGGCCACTTCTCGAAGGAGTACGTCAGTCAGATCGAGAGGGGGCGCGTTCGGCCAAACGAGGCTGCTCTCGAGTGGCTCGCCGAGCGCCTCGACGTCCCGCGGCGGTTCCTCGAGACAGGCGTCTCGTCCCCCGAGCACGAACGGAACGCGAGCATGGTCTCGCGCGCGGAAGCGGCGAATGCGGCACGCGAGTTCGAGGAGGCGATCGTGGGCCTCGACCGACTCGCCGAAGAGGGCTCGGTCCTCGAGCCGGAACTCGAGCTGCGGGCGCTCCTTGCCAGCGCCACGGCACGCTCGGAGCTGGGGCGGATCGAGGAGGCGCTGTCCGTGCTCACCAACGCGCGCGATTTCGTCGACGGCGACTCCTTCACGGACACCGATCGCGCCAACGTCCTTTTCCACATCGGGCAGTGCCGCTACCGGCTGTCGTCGGTACCAACTGCGGTCGCCCTCTTCACGGAAGCGCTCGAGCTCATGCGGTGCTCGGAGGCGATCGACGACCGGCTTCGCTGCCGGATTCTTCGCTGGCGGTCCCGCTGCTACCGGCGTCTGGGCGACTGGGAGGCGGCCCGTGGCGACGTGGAGGCCGCGCTCGAGCTCTCAGAACGGCTCGGCGACGGAGAGGCCCTCGCGCACGGGTACTTTCAGGCGTCGATCATCGCCGAGCGCCGTGGCCGCTGGATCCTGGCCCGCTCGTATGCAGAACGAGCGAAGGCGCTCTACGAGGAGCAGGAGGACCGGCTCAACGTGGGGCGCCTGCTCAACAACCTCGGCGGTCTCACCTTCCTGCTCGGAGACTCGGAGCGGGCGGCCGAGTACCTCAAGGAGGCTTTCGCCGTCGCACTGCAGGTCGGGAGCAAGCCGGACGCGGCGCAGGCGGTGTCCTCGCTGGCGCAGGTGAACCTCCGAACGGGCCGCTTCGCGTTGGCCGAGGAGCAGGCACGGCAGGCTCTGCGGTTGCTCGACGGCAGGGTCGACTTCCTCGACGAGCAGGGGAACACGCAACTCGTTCTCGGACGAGCACTGCTCGAGCAGGGCAAGCTCGACGAGTCCGAGCAGGCACTGGCCGCGGCCGAGGATGCGTTCGAACAGCTCGGGTCAGGAAGCCACCGGGCTGCGGCCTGGGCAGCGCAAGCAGACCTGAGCGTCCACCGCGGCGACAAGGACACGGCCCTGAACCTGTATCGCCGGGTGGCCGAGACTCTCCAGGACTTCCGCTTCTGATGAAGACGCGTCTCGCACCGATCCTGATCGTCGCGCTCGCCGTTGCGGGCGGAGCTACTGCACGCGCATACGCCCAGGATCCACAACCGGCCGCCGCGCCGCCGGTGCTCGCGATGTCCGTCGACAATGTCGATGGGGCCGGTGTGCCGCCTGGGATGACCGTCGTGTTCGCGCCCCCCGCTGGTGACGGCTTCTCCGACGGCGGCGACGGTCCGGGCGGCCTCGAGTGGGTGCGCCCCGACGGCTTCTCGGACGGAGGAGATGTCCCGAATGGCTTCATTGCTGCCCTCGGGCGGCCCGCCGGCCTCAACTTCTGGCTCACCGACGACGTCCCGGATGGGCTCATTGCGGTGCTCGCACGGATCCCACCGGACGGCTTCTCCGACGGCGGCGACGTGCCC
>JBKPQP010000150.1:0-2928 GCA_046734155.1 Actinomycetota bacterium
GCAAGACGAATCCGGGCTCAACGACTCGGACTAGTTCGGGCCCCGGCTGTTGGATCAGTATTCCCAACTCCTCTTCCAACTCGCGAGCCAGCGCCTTGATGGGCGATTCCCCGTCCTCCACGTGCCCGCCGGGAAAGTCCCATACATCTGGGTACCATCGCCGACCAGCGGAGCGGTGGCACAACAACACTCGGCCGTCGCGCACCAACAGCGCGGCCACGATTTGATGGGCTTCCGGTGTGCCCGGGGCCTCTGCATCCATCACCAAACTCTGTCACCCCACCCGGTGGTGCGCTTCGCGCTCGGATGACATTCCCACACACTGGCCCAGGCGAGGTGGCTTCTTCATGGCTTTCGTGGGCCTGCCGATGCTGAGGGTTGCGATGAGGAACCTCTGGTTGATGGTCGGGCTGATCGTCGGCGTGCTCGTGCTCGGCTGGGTCGCGTACGAGATTTGGTTCGGGCTCACGCAGGCCAGCTGACTCAACCTCTAGTGACATTCCCGCACGCTGGCCCAGACGGGCGTCCTAGCACCGCTTCCGCCACGGCGGTGCTAGAAGAGTAGGGGTGAGTAGCAGGATCAGCCGACTGCCGTTCGTCCGTTTGCCGCTCATTCTTTCCCTGAGCGTCGCTGCCATTGTCATCTTCGGTGTCGGCGCGGATGCTGGAGTGAACGCGCCAGCCCATGCAAGGTGCCCGCGGATCGCGAACGCTGCGCAGCTACCTCTCCGTCCTGGCGGAGGCCGCCTACGCGGCGATTTCGACGGCGATGGCTACCGCGACCGCGTCAGCGTTCGCTATGCGCCAAAGTCGTGGGCGAGCTGCGGGTTCTTGCTCGTGGTCAAGACGCGCTCGCGCGTTCTCGCGGTGCGTTTGCCCGAGTGGTACAAGCCGCCGCAGGACCTGCGGGTCAGAGACTGGTGGCTGGCTGAGCCGTTTCTCGTGGCAGTTGTTCGGCTCGATTCGCAACGCTCACAGATCGTCGTTGCACGCTCGCACGGGGCCTCAGTCGCCAACGTCAGTTTGTACGGCGTCGTCCCCGGGAAGCTCGTCCTGCTCGGGTTTCCCCGCCCGTATCGGTACGCACTGCCGCTCTTTGGGACGGTTGGTACCGGCGACACCAACGTGCGATGCGCGCGCGGTGGTCCGCTCATTCTTCTCAGTAAAGGCCCTCTCACCGCGAGCGGGAGGCGGTGGTTCATCAGTCGGAGCGAGTACCGCCTTGCGAAGCACCGCTTTGAGCGGGAGGGGAGCCGTACCGTTCGCTCGTCGATGAAACGGGTGTATGCACTCGCGCATCGCTGGGGAATGGGTGCGCTGCCGTTCACGGGCTGCGTCATGTCGCGCGGGCGGCATCTCTAGCCGCCAACGCTCAGGTGACATTCCCGCACGCTGGCCCACGCGAAGCGCCATTCACCGTCCGGTTACGGTGGTGACGTGACCGAAGGCCCGATCGAGATCCGCGCGTTCGAGGAGGAAGACCTCGAGGCGGTCGTCGAGTTCTCTGTCCGCGCCTGGGAACCTGTTTTCGCGTCCGTCCGCAGCGTCCTCGGCGACGAAGTCTTCCTCCGCTTGCACCCCAAGTGGCAGGAGAGCCAGGCCGAGGCTGTCAGATCGAGTTGCACGAACCCCGAGCGGGACGTCTTCGTCGCCGTAGTGGACGATCGCCCAGTAGCCTTCGTTGCCGTCGCACTGAACGCGTTCCACGAACGGATGGGCTGGATCGAGATCATCGGCGTTGATCCCGACTACCAGCGACGCGGCGTCAGCTCGCAGTTGACGGAGTTGGCGATCGATCACATGCGTAGCCACGGAATGGACATCGCGGTCGTCGAGACAGGCGGCGACCCCGGGCACGCACCGGCACGAGCAGCCTACGAAGCCGCCGGATTCACTGTCCTCCCGGTCGCACGGTACTTCCGGCTCCTCAGCTAGCCCGGCTTCGGGTGACATTCCCGCACACTGGCCCACGCCACCACGGGGGTTACCGATTTGGACACCACCTCCTACAATCTCGCGCATGGGACGCATCCTCAGGAGACTGAAACAGCTGCGGCTTCCTTCGTTTGACCGCAGCGACCACGCGGACGAGTCGGAGCGCTCCGTCGAGAACCCCGACGCCCTTGCGGCGACAGGCGGACGCGGCGGGATCGACCCGCAGGGCGGGTCGATTCATGCAGGTGGTCCACCCGGCTACGTCAAGCCGGACGACGGCCGCCCGCGGCACTAGGAACCCACGCCCGACCTCGGGTGACATTCCCGCACGCTGGCCCAGGCGACTGTGCGGACGCTTCTGCTTCGTGGCTGCTGCGAGTCGGCGCGTTGCGCGCGAGAATCCGGAACGTGGACTCGACGATCGGCTACGCGATGAGCGGTGGCGTCAACATCGCATACCAGGTGACCGGCGAGGGGTCGTTCGACCTCGTGCTCGTTTCTGGATTCGTGTCACATCTCGACTACGACTGGGAGCATCCCTCCTCGAGGCGGTTGCTCGAGCGACTGGGGTCCTTTGCGCGGCTG
The DNA here is from genome assembly GCA_046734155.1 of Actinomycetota bacterium. GTDB lineage: Bacteria > Actinomycetota > Thermoleophilia > Gaiellales > Gaiellaceae > VAXT01. The sequence goes on from JBKPQP010000150.1 coordinate 2,521, forward strand.
ATTCGGTTTGACAAGCGTGGGACGGGTCTTTCCGATCGCACGGTTGGGCTCCCCGACTTTGAGACACGAATGGACGACGTGCGTGCCGTAATGGACGCCGTCGGCAGTGAGCGCGCGGCCTTGTTCGGCTATTCGGAAGGTGGACCGCTCGCGATCTTATTCGCGGCAACCTATCCGGAGCGCGTACGGGCGCTTGCGCTATACGGAACCTACGCCAAGCGGACAGGGCCCGATAACGACTACCCGTGGTGCGAGACGGCCGAGGAACGGGCCGCCTACGCCACCGAGGTCGAACGGGAATGGGGCGTCGAAGCCGACCTCAGCCGTATGGCGCCGAGCGCCGACGAGTCGCTGGCGAGATGGTGGATGGCGCGCGCGCGCGCGGCTGCAAGTCCCGGCTCGGCGCGC
>JBKPQP010000151.1:0-9248 GCA_046734155.1 Actinomycetota bacterium
GGCGCCCGCGGCCTGCCCCACCGTGTAGCGCACCGCGACGGGACGGACGTGTCCCGCATAGCCGTGCAGGAACGGCTCCGGGAATGCGCCGACGACGACCGGCTCGCGCATCTCTCCGCGCCACGAGCGATAGTCCCACCACTCGAGGTCGCCCGCGTGCAGCCGGTAGTCGGCCGCGCTTCGGTCGGCCTCGATCCCGTTCAGGAACCAGAACCAGTCGCGCTGCTTCGACGCGTCACCGTCGACGCCTTGGATCGACTGCACGAAGCGTCCGCCGTATTTCGTCTTCACGTCGAGCTCGCGGTCGAGCGCCTGCATCGCCGTCAGCCCGGCCGGGATCTTCCGCACCGCGAGCACGGTCGCTCCCCGGTCGCGCGTGACCCACAGCGTGGCGCTCCCCGAGCCCGTGCGCTCGTGCCCGCAGCCGGGCAGCAGGACGAGCGCAAGGGCGGCGAGGAGGGCACGTTTCACTTCAGCGCGTTCGAGCGCACCGCGTTCGGCAGCGTCGCGCGCACTAGACCGCGGTGCTTGCCGACGCACCCGCGTCCGGCCTTCGTCTTCACGCTCCGCCCGTCGATGAGGAGCCGTGCGCCCGTGGCCGGAGCCGACACGCCCTGGTCGTTCTGGGACAGAACCGTGTAGCAGTTCTTCGAGCTGCGCTTGCGCAGGAGCAGCGTCGGCGAACCGCCCGTCTCGGTGAACGTCGACCAGTACCAGAGCACCGTGTCACCGTCCTTCAGGGTCGCCTGGTCGGCTCCAACGGGTGGCCAGACGCCGTTGATCTTGTAGCTCCAGCCGCTCGCCCCCGCGCTCGGGTAGAGCCCGATCTGGTCGACGAACGGGCCGAACGACGTCGAGCGGACGTGGTAGTAGAACTCGCCCACGACACTGGCCGCGTCGAGCGCGGACAGTGCGTTGGGACCGGTCGTGAGCGTCGGCTCGACAGAGCCGAAGATCGTCGTCGTCTTGCCCTCGACTCGCACCTTCACGCGCAGCGCGAACGCCGGGGCGGCCAGCGCACACGCGAGCAGCGCGACGCCGGCCAGAACGATGAGTCGTCGAAACACGAATCCTCCTTCCGCGAGGGGCTCGGGTTGTGCGGCGGCGCGGAAGGTCTTCTGACTCGGGGCTCCCCCCTCCGCCACCTTCCCGGCCTCGCGGCCAGTGGTCTCCGGCGGAGAAGCAACTCCCCTCACAGCGGCGGGACCGTCCCGGATTCGCACCGGGTTCCCTTACCGCGTGCCGTTCCAGCGACCCTATCACGGGGTGTCGCTATTCGATCGCCACGATTCCTGCCTCACTGCAGGGCTGAGGGCCGCGCCCGGCAGACGCCACGCCGGCCAAGCCGGCAGGGGCTCTAGCGTCGGCGTCGCCAGCGACGCCTCAGCGCGTGCCGTTGGCGCCGCCCCTATCATGGCCCGATGCCGAGCTCGCGGGCCGTGTCGCTCTGGCTGCCCGTGCTCGTCTGGGCGGCCGTGATCTTCACGTTCTCGTCCATCCCCGGCCTCGGCACGGGCCTCGGCGGGGTGGACACGATCCTGCGTAAGGGCGCTCACATCGCGGAGTACGCGATTCTCGGCTGGCTGCTCCTGAGGGCGATCGGGCGGGAGCTGCCGGCGCTCGCCCTGGGGATCGGTTACGCGACCACGGACGAGATCCACCAGCACTTCGTCGGCGGCCGCCACGCCTCGCCGATCGACGTCCTCATCGACACCGTCGGCCTCGTAGTCGGGATCTTCCTCGTCAACCGTCTCTTCCCGACACGGCCGGTGCCTGACACCAGACACGCCCAATGAAGACGATCGCAATCGAGCTCGACGTCCTCGGCGACACGCGGCCGCTCTGGAACGACTGGCTTACCGACGCGGCCCGGCGTTTCCGCTCGATCGCACCGCTCGATCCCTCGACGCTGCCCGAGGACCGCGCGGCGGCTGCGAAGGAGCTCGACGCATGGGCGGAGCACGGCGTCGGCGATTGGCGTGCCGCCCTCGGGCGCTTCGCCGAGGACCGCGCGCCGGTCTACCTGCGGCCGGACGCGGAGATCAGCGCGGCGCTACGCGAGCTCGCCGCGCGGGGCGACCGGCTCGGCGTGTTCACCGACGCGCCCGAGCCCTTGGCGCGCATCGCGGTCGCTCAGCTCGGAGCCGACCGCCGAATCGAAGCGCTCGAAACCGGAGCCGGTGCGCTGGAGCGCTTGCTCGAGCGGCTCGGCCCGGACGCCCTCGTCGTGCGTGAGCGATCCGCCCTCCCCTTACAATTCGCGCCGTGAGGGACAACGACGTCGGTGATCGCCAGCTCGACGCGCTGCTGGAGCGCCTCGATCGCATGAATGCTGAGCTGCACGCGCTGAATCGCAGGCTCGACGCCGGTGAGCACCTCGCGCCGATCGTCTACGAGATCCGGGCACTCAACGAGTCGCTGCAGGCGCTCGCGTACGCTGCGCTCGGCCAGCAGTCGCCGCAGGTGCGCCGCCGCCGCGCGGGTTGACCGTCAGCGGCTGAGCCGCCAGACCGTCCCCAGGAACGAGACGAAGTAGAGCTCGCCGCGCGGGCCTTCGGAGAATGACGCGAGCTGAGGCACCGTGAGCCGCTCTCGACGCCGCTCGACGGCGCGTCCTCGGACGACGCGCAGGCTCCAGATGCGCCCGGAGGAGAAGTCGCCGTAGAAGTACCGTCCCCGAGCAGCCGGCACGGCCTTGCTTCTGTAGACGAACCCGCCGACGACCGTCGCCCCGGCCTTTCGCCCGTAGGCCGCGATCGGGAACACGAGCCGCCCCGTCGGGTTCGGCTCCTCATCCGGCTTGTAGCGCAAGAACGCCTCCCAGACGTGCCAGCCGTAGTTCTCGAGGCCCGGGCTCCGCCTCGGTGTGTAGTCGATCTCCTCGAACGAGTCCTGGCCGACGTCGCCGAGGTAGAGGTCGCCGTTCGCGCGGTCGAACGAGAAGCGCCACGGGTTCCGCAGCCCGTATCCGACCACGTCCACGTGGGCCGGGTCGACGTCGACGTTCAGCCGCAGCAGCTTGCCGAGCGGGGAGTCGAGGTTCTGGGCGTCGTTCTCGGGGTCGCCGGCACCGCCGCCGTCGCCGATCCCCGTGTAGAGGTAGCCGCCGGGCCCGAACAGGATCAGCCCGCCGTTGTGGTTCGGCGAAGGATGGTCGATGAGCAGGACTCGGCGCGCGCTCCCCGGAATCGCGCGGTAACCCCGCGCGCGGTACTCGACGATCTCGATGTCGTTGTGCCGGTCGGTGTAATAGACGAAGAATCGGTGGTTCTGTCGGTACTGCGGATGGAATGCCAGCGAAAGCAGGCCCTGCTCGGTGTTCGTCGCCACTTTGCCGCGAAGGTCGAGGAACGGCTTCGGCAGGAGGCGCTGGCCGACCCGGACGCGGACCCGCCCGGTCCTCTCGACGATGTACAGGTTGTTCGGCTGGCTGCGGGGTGTCGTCACGTAGACCGGCTCCTTGGCCCCAGTCACGACCGGCACGAGCCGGTACGGCTTTCCCGGCGAGCCGGCGGCCGCCGCCCCGAGGCCGGTCAGCGTCGCGAGCGACGCAAACAGTGCGATCCTCTTCACGCCTACGGCGCCAGCTTGTAGACGTTCCCGCTCGTCACGGAGGCGAGGTAGAGCTCGCCGCGCACGTCCTCGCCGAACGTCGAGAGACCGTCGACGGTGAACGGCTCGTCGCGCACCTGGTTCGAACCTCCTGCCGGCACGCTCTTGATCCTGCTCGCGCAGTTGTCGCCGAAGAAGTAGCGGCCCTGAGCGGCCGGCACGGCGGACCCGCGGTAGACGTAGCCGCCGATCACCGAGCAGTTCGGCGGATGGGGGAGCGTCAGGTACGGAAAGACGAGATGCCCGGCCGCGTTCGGCGTCTGGTTGGTCGTGTACCGGGCCCGGCCCTCGTAGACGCGCCAGCCGTAGTTCTCGAGGCCGGGAGTGCCCTTCTTCGTGTAATCGAGCTCTTCCCACTCGTCCTGCCCCACGTCGCCGATGTAGAGGTCGCCGTTCTTCCGGTCGAACGAGAAGCGCCAGGGGTTGCGGAGCCCGTAGCCGACGACCACTGGTGAGGGGTGCCTGGCGTTGACGTTGAAGCGGAGGAGCTTGCCGAAGGTCGACTTCAGGTTCTGCGCGCGGTTCTCGGGATCGCCGCCCGAGCCGCCGTCGCCGGTCCCGGTGAAGAGGTAGCCCCCGGGCCCGAAGACGAGGTTGCCACCGTTGTGGTTCGGATACGGGTCGTCCTGGAAAAAGATCTGACGCAGCTTCCTGGGCTTGCGCGTAAGGCCGCGGGACTTGTACTCGACGAGCCGCGCGTCGCCGTTCCGGTCGGTGTAGTCGACGTAGAAGTGCCGGTTCTTCGCGTAGTTCGGGCTGAACGCGAGCCCGAGCATTCCCTGCTCGCCGTTGTCGAGGACGAGCGACCGGATGTCGAGGAACGGGCGGGCGCGCAGCCGGCCCCGGATGATGACGCGCACGCGACCGACCTTCTCGGCGACGTAGAGGTTGTTCGGCTCGTTCGGCGGCGCCGTCACCACCACCGGCTCCGTGAGCCCGCTCGCGACCCGGACGATCCGCACCTGGCTCCGCTCAGAGCCGCCGTTCGCACGCAGCGCGACGACGGCCGCGAGCGCGGCAAGAAGAACGGCGGCGAGGGCGATGCGTCGCATTTTGGGGCTATCTCTTTAGCAGAACCCGCCGGAGCTCGTCCTCTTTGCCGGGCTCGAGGATCGCGAGCACCTGGTCGCCGGCCTGGAGCTCCGTCTCGGGCTCGGGGATCTCCGCGCGGCCCTCGCGCATAACCGAGATCAGCCGCGACCCGGTCGGGAGCTTGAGGCCGGAGATCCGTTTCCCGGCAGACGGAGAGCTCTTGTCGATCTGCACCTCGACGATCTCGAGGTTCTCTTTGCGCAGCTCGAGCAGGTGGATCAGCTCGTGCTCGGGGACCTCATGCTCGACCAGCGCCATGATCATCTGCGTCGCGCTGACGGTCGGCGAGATGCCCAGCAGGTCGAAGTGCGGCTCGTTCCGAGGGTCGTTCACGCGCGCGATCACCTTGGCGACGCCGTATCGCTCGCGGGCCATCTGGCAGATGACCATGTTGTCCTCGTCGTCTCCCGTGACGGCGACGACGAGATCCGGCGGCCGCGCGATCCCTGCCCGTTCGAGCACGAAGATCTCGGTCGCGTCGCCGACGATCGCGGCGTGCTCGAACTCTTCCTCGAGGGCGGAGAACCGGTCACGCCGCTGCTCGATGATCGTCACCTCGTGGCCGATCCGGCGCAGCGTGCGAGCGACGTTCGAGCCGACCTTTCCGCCGCCCGCGACCAGGACGAACATCAGTGGCCCGCCCGGTGACGTTTGTGAGCCTTTGGGGTCCGAGAAGCAAGCCAGGGGAGGACGCAGGGAGCGCTCGTACTTGAAAAGTACGAGCGCGACTGAGGACGCTGCCTGGCGCCGCTTATCGCGCTCCAGAGGCCGCAAGGCGTTGCCGGGCGGGCCACTTTACGAGGCGGCCGCGGGCGCCCGGAGCGGCTTGACCGAGCACGCCTTCACGGATTCGGTCAGGACCTCGATCGCGGTCGACGTCGGCGACACCGTGCGCAGGCCCAGGGTGGCGTAGAGCTCGGCGCGGGCCGGGTCGAGGACGCGCACGACCGTGCACTCGATCCCGAACCGTTTCTGGGCGACCTGGCCGACGACGATGTTCGTGTTGTCGCCGTTCGTGGCCACGACGACCGCGTCAGCTTCTTCGATCCCGGCTTCCCGGAGCACGTTGACGTCCATCCCGTGCCCGACCACGAAACCGCCCGACCAGTGTTCGCCGAGCCGGGCGAGCGCCTCCTCGTTCTCGTCGATCGCGGTCACGTCCCAACCGCTCTTCGTGAGCTTCTTCGCAACCGCAGAGCCGACGCGGCCGCATCCGACGACGATCGCCTTCATCCAGGCTCAGATTAACTCACGCCAGGGCTTCCTCCAGAACGCCCTGCGGGTAGGCGATCACCATCACTTCGCAGGGGGCCTTCCGGAGGACGTAGTCGACAGTGGGGCTGAAGAAGCGCGACTGGCGGCGCCACCGCGGGGCGGAGCCGACGACGATCAAATCGACCTCGTGGTCCACGGCCTCGTGGACGATCGCCTCGCCAATCGCCCGGCCGCGCACGATGTGCACCTGGATCGGGATGCCCTGATCCGCCGCGAGCAGCTTCGCCTCGGCGAGAGACGCCTCCGCCGCCTCCTCGGCGTCGATCAGCTCCGCATCGATCGGTAGATCGAGCGGGACGCGGATCACGTGCAGGACGTGCACCTCGCAGCCCTGCTCCTCGGCGAGCCGGAACGCGGTGCCGAGCACCTCCTCGCCGATCAGGCCGAGCTTCATCGGGACGAGGATCCGCTCGTATGTGCCTTCCAGGTCCGGGACGAGATCTCCGATCGCGGGCGTGACACGTCCGAGGACCCGCTCCCGCGCGCTGAGCCGGGAGCCGATGAAGACGAGCGCCCCGAACGCGAGCCAGATCGGGCCGGCGATGCGCGCGGCATCGTGGGTGAGGAACGCGAAGATCAAGATCACGAAGGTGAGAGGCGCTCCGACCAGCGCAGCGATTGGGACCTCGGTGCCGCGGATGCGGACGTTGCCGGGAGCGCGGTAGGGGCGCGCGAGATCCGGCTCGGTGTAACGGAGCCGCACCACGGCCACCTGCGCCGCCGTGAATGCGATCAGCACGCCGAAGCTGTACAGGCTCGCGAGGAAGCGCACCGGGTCGTTCGCCGCCTTCGCGATCAGGAGGAGCCCGGCCGAGATCGCCGCCGTCGAGATGATGGTGGCGGGCGAGATCAGCGTTCTGCGGTTCAGGCGCCCGAACGCGCGCGGAAGCATGTCGTGCCGCCCGAGCGAGTACGCGAGCCTACCCGCGCCCGAGAACGACGTCGTGATCACGGCGACGAGGATCACGACGCCGGTGAGGCCGATGAACACCCGCAGGACGTCGACGATCGCGTCGGGCAGGTGGCCCGAGAAAGCGTCGGCGACGCCGACGAGCGGCGCGCGCAGCCAGCGCGTGCCGAGCTGGGTCTCGGGGTCCGCGGGATAGGCCGAGAGCGCTACGAGGGCGATCAGGAACGAGACGAGGACGGCTGCGCCGATGCCGACGAACAGGCTCCGCGGAAGCGTCTTGCCGGGCTCGCGTGTCTCCGCGGCCAGGTTCGCGACCGTCTCCAGCCCGGTGTAGGCGAGCATCGCGACCGGGATCGCGAACGCGATCGACGACCATGTGGGCGCCGTTCCGAGGTCGGTGCCCTTGCTCAGGTTCTCGGGCGAGAAGAGCAGCGGCATGCCGAGCACGATCAGCAGCAGCAGGCCGATGAACGTGATGCCGGCGATCACGATCGCGAGCCGGTACATGCTCGGGCGGCGGACGAAGCGCACCGCGGCCATGACGCAGATCACAGCGACCCCGACGAACACGTCGGTGGGGCTCTTGGTGAGCGCGTCCCAGCCGACTGCGTTGCCGAGGTAGTGCGGCACGAAGAGGGCCGCGAGCGCGATCACGATCACGTAATCGAGGAAGATCGCCCAGCCGGTCAGGAACCCGAGTTGGTCGTTGAACGCACGCCGGACGAACGTCGCCGCGCCGCCGGTCTCTGGCAGCGCCGCCGTGCCCTCCGCATAAGAGAGCGCGACGAGGACGAACAGCGAGCCGACAGCGAGCAGCACCCAGGGTGTGAGGCCGAGCGCGTCGAGCGCGACGATGCCGAGCGCGAAGAAGAGCGACGAGGCGATCTCGCCGAAGGCGACCGCGGCCAGGGAAGGCGTTGCGATGACCCGCTGGAGACCGGGAAGCTTCCTAGCCAACTCGACGCGAAAGGTACAACCGCAGGGCGCCGGCGACGATCAGGAGCGCACCGAGGAAGAGCCCTAGCCCTCCGCCAACGCCGCCCGCGAAAGTGCGCACGATCACCCCGATGCCGAGCAGGATCAGGAGCGCCGAGAGGATCCGGGCGGCCATCGAAGCCTGCTACGCAGCCTGCTTGCCGGCGACGACAGCCACCCGCGTCGGCGAGTTCCGCAACACGTAGTCCACGGTGCGCCCGAAGATCGGCTTCCCGCCTTTCACCTTCGCCCGCGGCGCGCCGAGGATGACGACCTCGGCGTCGCGGCGCCTCGCCTCGTCCACAATTGCCGGCCCCGCGCTGCGCGCGCGCTCGAGACGGCTCGTGATCTGGACGCCCGCGTACGTCTCGAGGAGCGCCTGCGCCTCGTCGAGGATCTGGTCCGCGACCTCCTGGCGCTCGTGGAGATCGGCGTCCAGCGGCTTGTCGAGCGGCACCTCGAGCACGTGGAGGATGACGATCCTCGCTCTGCGCTCGGACGCGAGGCGCGCCGCCGCGACGAGCGCCTCCTCGGACTCGGCCGTGCGCAGGACCGGGACGAGGATCGTGCGGTACTCGACCTCGAGCCCGAGCACGATCGCGGGCGCGCGGACGGTCTCGCGCAGCGGCAGGTGCAGCCGCCTGCGGTAGAGCGCATAGACAACGAAGCCGATTGCGAGCCAGCCGAGCCCCACGAGGCGGGTCGCCTGCTCCTGGACGACGATCACGATCCACGCGCCGGCGGTGCCCAGGCCGCCGAGGATCGCGAAGAGCGGCCAGTCGATCCCGCCGAGCTTCAGGTTCGGCCGCGCGCGGTAGACGAGCTCCTCGTCCGGGTCCTTGACCCGCAGGGCGATGACTGCCGCGTGGGCGATCGTGAACGAGAGCATCGCTCCGAACGCGTACATCGTCCCCAGGAAATTCGTCTGGCCGGGCAGGATGACGGCGATCGAGGCCAATCCGGCGAAGACGACGAGCGCGAGCCACGGCGTCTGGAAGCGCTTGTGCAGGCGCCGGAAGGCCTCGGGTAGCTGCCGGTAGCTGGCCATCGCATACGTGATCCGCGACGCGCCGATCACGCCGGCGTTCGTGGCTACGAGCAGGATCGTCGCCGCGAGGATGCCGACGTAGATCTCGAGCCCGTGCTCCACGGCGCCGTGCAGGTTCAGGTTCTTGACGAGCCCGAGCACCGGGTCGTTCGCGTAGCCGCCGTCCTCCGGCGGGAGGCCGAGAACCGTCTGGTACTCGCCGTCGACCTTGTGCACGGGCATCGCGGAGAGGGCGATCAGGGGCAGCGTGAAGTAGATCGCGAACACGGCGATCGCGACGAGGCGGATCGAGCGCGGGACGTCCTTCGGCGGGTCACGGGCCTCCTCGGACAAGTT